>NZ_JBSFDA010000172.1:0-21675 GCF_053593675.1 Streptomyces sp. NPDC002156
GGTGGGAGACGGGGGTCCCGGGCGCGGCGAGCACGGTCGCGAGGGCCGCGCGCACCGGTGCCGGGCCGTCGTCGAGGAGGCGAGGGGCGCAGCCCCTGCCTTTCAGGGGCGCGGGGAACTGCGCGAGAAGCCCCACCGGGCCCGCACCCGACAACGAACCGACTACGCCGTACCGGTCAGGTGCTCAGGCCGCACCGGCGTCTTCGTCAGCTCCAAGCCCGTCGCATTCCGAATCGCCGCCAAAACGGCCGGAGTTGACGACAGCGTCGGCGCCTCGCCAACCCCGCGCAAGCCGTAAGGCGCATGCGCGTCGGCCAGTTCGAGGACGTCGACCGGGATGGTCGGGGTGTCGAGGATGGTCGGGATCAGATAGTCCGTGAAGGACGGATTCCGCACCTTGGCCGTCTTCGGATCGACGATGATCTCCTCCATCACCGCGATGCCGAGACCCTGCGTCGTACCGCCCTGGATCTGGCCGATCACCGACAGCGGATTCAGCGCCTTGCCGACATCCTGTGCGCAGGCCAGCTCGATGACCTTCACCAGGCCCAGTTCCGTGTCGACCTCGACGACCGCCCGGTGCGCGGCGAACGAGTACTGGACGTGGCCGAAGCCCTGCCCTGTACGGAGATCGAACGGCTCGGTCGGCCGGTGTCGCCACTCCGCCTCGACCTCGACGGCCTCGTCACCCAGGACGTCCACCAGGTCGGCCAGAACCTCGCCGGCGTCCGTCACCACCTTGCCGCCCTCCAGGAGCAGTTCAGCGGTCGCCCACGCCGGGTGGTACGAGCCGAACTTGCGGCGCCCCACCTCCAGGACCTTCTCCCGCACCAGCTCGCACGAGTTCTTGACGGCGCCGCCGGTGACGTACGTCTGGCGGGAGGCCGAGGTCGAACCGGCGCTGCCCACCTGGGTGTCGGCCGGGTGGATCGTCACCTGGGTGACACCCAGCTCGGTGCGGGCGATCTGGGCGTGGACGGTGACCCCGCCCTGGCCGACCTCCGCCATCGCCGTGTGGACCGTGGCCACCGGCTCGCCGCCGACAATCTCCATACGGACACGGGCAGTCGAGTAGTCGTCGAATCCCTCGGAGAAGCCGACGTTCTTGATGCCGACCGCGTAGCCGATGCCCCGGACGACACCCTCGCCGTGGGTGGTGTTGGAGAGGCCGCCCGGCAGCTGGCGTACGTCCGCCGCCTCGCCCGCCGCCAGCCACTGCTGCTCCGGCGGCAGGGGCATCGCCTTGACGCGGCGCAGGAGTTCGGCCACCGGCGCCGGGGAGTCGACCGCCTGTCCGGTCGGCAGCAGCGTGCCCTGTTCCATCGCGTTGAGGCGGCGGAACTCGACCCGGTCCATGCCCACCGCGTCGGCGAGCTTGTCCATCTGTGCCTCGTAGGCGAAGCACGCCTGGACCGCGCCGAAGCCGCGCATCGCGCCGCAGGGCGGGTTGTTGGTGTAGAGGGCGATGCAGTCGATGTCGACGTCGTCGATGACGTAGGGGCCGGCGCCGAGCGAGGCCGCGTTGCCGACGACCGCCGGGGAGGCGGAGGCGTACGCGCCGCCGTCGAGCACGATCCGCGCCTTCAGGTGGGTCAGCTTGCCGTCCTTGGTGGCCCCGTGCTCGTAGGTGAGCTTCGCGGGATGCCGGTGGACGTGACCGAAGAAGGACTCGAAGCGGTTGTAGACGATCTTCACGGGTTTGCCTGTGCGCAGGGCGAGCAGGCACGCGTGGATCTGCATCGACAGGTCCTCGCGCCCTCCGAAGGCGCCGCCGACGCCCGACAGCGTCATCCGGACCTTGTCCTCGGGGAGGCCCAGCACAGGGGCGATCTGGCGCAGGTCCGAGTGCAGCCACTGGGTGGCGATGTAGAGGTCGACTCCGCCGTCCTCGGCGGGGACGGCCAGGCCCGACTCGGGGCCCAGGAAGGCCTGGTCCTGCATGCCGAAGGTGTACTCGCCGGTGACGATGAAGTCGGCCCGGGCGCGCGCTGCTTCGACGTCGCCTCGGATGACCGGCTGGCGGTGGAGGATGTTCGGGTGGTCGACGTGGCCGATGTGGTGGTCGGTGCGGTTCTCGTGGATGAGGATCGCGTCCGGCGCGGTCGCGGAGGCCTCGTCCGTGATGACCGGCAGTTCGCGGTACTCGACCTTGATCTTGGCGGCGGCGCGGCGCGCGGTCTCCGGGTGGTCGGCGGCGACGATGGCGACCGGTTCGCCGTGGTGGCGGACCCTGCCGTGGGCGAGGACCGGGGTGTCCTGGATCTCCAGGCCGTAGTTCCTCACGTCGGTCGGCAGGTCGTCGTACGTCATGATCGCGTAGACGCCGGGCAGTGCGAGTGCCTCGGCCGTGTCGATCGAGACGATCTCGGCGTGGGCGACCGTGGAGCGCAGGATCTGGCCCCAGAGCATGTCCTCGTGCCACATGTCGGACGAGTACGCGAACTCGCCGGTGACCTTGAGGGTGCCGTCCGGGCGGAGCGTGGACTCGCCGATGCCGCCCCGGGTCTGCGAGCCCTGGGTGACCTTGGTGGGCGTCCCGAGGGGAGCGCTCTTGCCGGGCATGTCAGACCGCCTCTCCCTGTCGGGCCGCGGCCAGCCGGACCGCGTCCATGATCTTCTCGTAGCCCGTGCAGCGGCACAGGTTGCCCGACAGCGCCTCGCGGATGTCCGCGTCGGTCGGGTTGGGGTTCTGCTCCAGCATCTCGTCGGCGGCGACCAGCAGACCGGGCGTGCAGAATCCGCACTGGACGGCGCCGGCGTCGATGAACGCCTGCTGGATCGGGGCGAGTTGGGTGCCCTCGCCGGTCTGGGAGTCCGTGCTGCCCTTGGGCTCCCAGCGCTTGGCCGCGTCAAGTGACGTACCGCAGGCGCCCGTTCCGCAACTCCCGTGTTCCGTACGCTGCTTGGCGTAGTCGGCGAGTCCTTCGACCGTGACGACCTCGCGCCCTTCGGCCTGGCCCGCCGCGACGAGACACGAGCACACCGGTACGCCGTCGAGGCGGACGGTGCACGATCCGCACTCCCCCTGTTCGCAGGCGTTCTTGGAGCCCGGCAGGCCGAGCCGCTCCCGCAGCACGTACAGCAGGGACTCGCCCTCCCACACGTCGTCGGCCTCCTGCGGACGCCCGTTGACCGTGAAATTGACGCGCATTACGCGACTCCCTCCGTGCGGGCGGCGGTGCCGCGGTACGACTCCCAGGTCCACGTCAGTGTGCGGCGGGCCATCACGCCGACCGCGTGGCGGCGGTAGCTCGCGGTGCCCCGGACGTCGTCGATGGGGTTGCAGGCGGCGGCGCACAGGTCGGCGAACTGCTTGGCGACCGACGGGGTGATGATCTTCCCGTTGTCCCAGAAGCCGCCCTCGTCGAGCGCCGCGTTCAGGAACTCCTCGGCGGCCTTGGCCCGGACGGGTGTGGGCGCGGCGGAACCGATGCCCGTACGGACGGTCCGCGTCGACGGGTGCAGCGCGAGGCCGAAGGCGCAGACCGCGATGACCATGGCGTTGCGAGTGCCAACCTTCGAGTACTGCTGGGGGCCGTCCGCCTTCTTGATACGGACGGCGCGGATCAGCTCGTCGGGCGCGAGCGCGTTGCGCTTCACACCGGTGTAGAAGTCGTCGATCGGGATCAGCCGGGTCCCTCGTACGGACTCGGCCTCGACCTGCGCGCCCGCGGCGAGGAGCGCCGGGTGGGCGTCACCGGCCGGGGAGGCGGTACCGAGGTTGCCGCCGACACCGCCGCGGTTGCGGATCTGCGGGGAGGCGACCGTGTGCGAGGCGAGGGCCAGGCCCGGCAGCTCGCCGCGCAGGTTCTCCATGATCTTGGTGTACGGGACGGAGGCACCCAGTCGCACACTGTCGCCGTCGGTCTCCCACTCGTACAGATCTCCGATACGGGTGAGGTCGAGCAGGTACTCGGGCCGACGGTGGTCGAAGTTGATCTCGACCATCACGTCGGTGCCGCCCGCGATCGGCACAGCGGTGGGGTGCTCGGCCTTCGCGGCGAGCGCCTCCTGCCAGCTGGCGGGGCGAAGGAAGTCCATGACCGGCTCTTTTCCTCTTCGTCTCGGTCGTCTCGTGAGTCGTACCGGTGGGTCGCGCCAATGGCTCGTTCATGTTCTGTTCACAGGGGATGACATCAGTACACAGCGCTGTGCTCCGCCCGGGTCAGTCACGGAAACCATGAAGGAGTTGGCTGGCCAGGGCGATCGTCTTGTAGATTCGTATGAACAGGGGTGCATCAGTAACCTCTCTGATTTTCCCCGGAAACAGTGAGCGCCGCGCAGGCGGAAAAGCGCGGCTCGCAAACAGAACGGCGGCGACGAGAATGCGGCTGCGCGCACTGCTGGACACCGACGCGCTGGGCCTCAGGCTGCTCGGCGGCGAGGACGAGCTGGACCGCACCGTCCGCGGGGTGATGACCACCGACCTCAGGGACCCCAGCCGCTACCTCTCGGGCGGCGAGCTGGTGCTCACCGGACTGGCCTGGCGCCGGGACCCGGCGGACTCCGAGTCGTTCGTACGGCTCGTGGCGGGGGCCGGGGTCGCGGCCCTGGCCGCCGGTGAGGCCGAGCTGGGGGCCGTCCCGGACGACCTGATCACGGCCTGCGCCCGGCACCGGCTGCCACTGTTCGCGGTGCACGAGTCGGTCGCGTTCGCGACGATCACCGAGCACGTCGTACGGCAGGTGTCCGGCGAGCGCGCCGGGGATCTGGCGGCGGTCGTGGACCGGCACCGCCGGATGATGACCTCGGGCCCGGCGGGCGGCGGCCCCGACGTGGTCCTGGACCTGCTCGGCTCGGACCTCGACCTGCGCGCCTGGGTCCTCTCCCCCGCCGGACGTCTCATCGCGGGCTCGAAGGTCTCGGGCCCCGCCCCGGCCCCCGACGTGTGCGCGGCCCTGGCGGCCGAGCATCTGACGGCGTCCCGCACCGGCCGACGCGGACCCCACCGGGTGGCGGTGGGCGGCACGACGTACTCCCTGTTCCCGGTACGCGGCAACGGCCGTACCGCCGCCGCACAGGGCGGCTCGCGGGACGTACGCGAAACCCTTCTCTCCGACTGGCTGCTCGCCGTGGAGGCGGACGCCGGGGACTGGCCGGCGGAGCGGCTCGACCTGCTGCAGGGCGTCACACAGCTGATCGCGGTCGAGCGCGACCGGCGCGACACGGCCCGTACGGTACGGCGGCGGCTCGCCCAGGAGGTGCTGGAGCTGGTGCAGACGGGCGCCGCGCCCGCCGAGATCGCGGCCCGGCTGCGGGTCGCCGCGCCGGTACTGCTGCCCGGCCTCGGCGCGGCCCCGCACTGGCAGGTCGTCGTGGCCCGCGTGGACTGGGCCGGCGGCGAGATCGAGGGCGGTCCGGTGGCCCAGGCGTTGCTGGAGGAAATCCTCGTCGACCCGCTGCTGGCGGGCCCGGAGCACTCCGACCGGATCGCGGTGGCCCAGACGGGCGACGAGGCGATCGCCCTCGTACCACTGCCGGCGGTGTCGTCGGAGCACGACGGTTCGGAGACAGGGATCCTCGCCGAGGAACTGCTCACCGCCGTACGGGACCCCCTGTCGGCGGGCCTCGACGACGACGGGCGGCTCACGATCGGCGTCAGCGCGGCCGTGCACTCGGCGGAAGGGCTGCGCGGGGCGCTGGAGGAGGCACGGCACGCGCGCCGGGTGGCCGCGGCGCGCCCCGGCCGGGTGTGCGCGGCGGGCCACCAGGAGCTGGCCTCCCACGTCCTCCTGCTCCCGTTCGTCCCGGACGACGTCCGCCGCGCCTTCACGGCCCGCCTCCTCGACCCCCTGCGCGACTACGACCGACGCCACCGCGCCGAGCTGATCCCGACCCTGGAGGCGTTCCTGGAGTGCGACGGCTCGTGGACGCGCTGCGCGACCCGGCTGCATCTGCATGTGAACACGCTGCGGTACCGGGTGGGGCGGATCGAGCAGCTGACGGGACGTGATCTGTCGCGGCTGGAGGACAAGCTGGACTTCTTCCTGGCGTTGCGGATGAGTTGAGCCTGCGGCGGCTGTGCGGCGACGGGTTCGCTGACAGGTCGTACGGGGCGTGCGGTCCTGGCGTGCGCCGGGTGGGAGCGGCTGCGCGGCAACCGGGGCGCTCGATCTTCCCCGACTTTGTGAAATCCTTCACCTACCCCCTTGGCCCGGTGCCGGGATTCATGCTGAGATGCCGCCACCACTCAACAAGCTCGATGGCGTGCTCGGGGAGGGCAACGTGGCGCATACCGCCATGTCTGGTTACGGAACGACCTCTGGTGACGATCCTCTCCAGACCGCGGTATGGCGGCTGCGCTCACGCGCCTGCTGGGCGGACGCGGCGGCGCTGCTCGACCCCACCACGGCCGACGCCTCGCTGCAGCGGGCCGCGCTGCTGGTGGAGCGGTGCCTCTACACCGAGCAGGGCTGGGGAGAGGCCGAGGACGCGCTCCGTACGGCGGAGGCGCTGGCCCAGAGCGACGACGAGCGGGGTGCGGCGGCGTGCGAGCGGGGGCAGTTGGCGTACGCCTCGACGCTGCTCGGCGTGCGGGACCGTGCCGACGAGGCTCGGGCCGCGCTGGGGCGGGCCGCCGCGCTGATCCCGCCGGGGGCTTCCGGGCGGGCGGTGCTGGACTTTCGGCGGGGGTTGCTGGCGGAGAACCTGGCGGGGTCTCCGCAGGCTGCGCGGGCCGCGTATCGGCGTGCCCATGCGGGGGCGACCGCGCATGCGGATCCGCTGCTGTTGTCGTTCACCTGGCGTCATCTGGCCGGACTCGCCCTGCGGGACGGGGAGTTGGCGGAGGCGCGGCACGGGTTCGGTGAATCGCTGCGGATTCGGGAGGAGTTGGGGTATCTCGTGGGGACCGCGCCGGCGTTGGCTTCGCTCGCCGATGCGGAGTCCGAGCCGGAGGCTTCTCGGTTGCGGGCGGAGGCTGGGCGGTTGTTTCGGTTGTTGGGTGGGGTGCCTACGTGGTTGGCGCGGCAGTTGGCTCCGCCGGCGGCCTCTGCGTAGTTGCTTGGGTGCGCCAACTGGGTGGGGTTGTTCGGTTGGTTGGCGACTGCCGGTTCGTTGTGGCTGGTCGCGCAGTTCCCCGCGCCCCTGACTCCGCTTCAGTGGGCGCCTGTTACATGTTCTCGTGTCAGTGACTGGACGAGCTGCACGTCCTTTGCGGTCAAGGCGTCCAGCAGAGCCATGTGATCCGCCGCGTCCGCCATGAGGGCCGCCGGCTTCGCGCCCACCAAGGGCCACTGGGCACGGCGGTGGAGGTCCTCTGCTATCTGGACGAGTTGGGTGTTGCCGGCCAGGGACAGGACCGCTCGGTGGAAGGCCCGGTCGGATTCGGCGTAGGTGGCTCGGCAGCCGGTGGAGGCTGCTCGGGCCGTTGCCTCGGCCAGGGGGCGGAGTTCCGTCCAGCGTTCCGTCGGCACCGTGCGGGCCAGGCGGAGCATCACCGGGAGTTCGATCAGGGCGCGGATCTCCGCCAGCTCGGCCAGTTCGCGGGCGCCGCGTTCCACGACGCGGAAGCCGCGGTTCGGGACGACCTCGACGGCGCCTTCCAGGGCCAGCTGCTGCATCGCCTCGCGGACGGGCGTCGCGGAGACGCCGAAGCGGTCGCCGAGCGCGGGGGCCGAGTACACCTCCCCGGGCGCCAGCTCGCCCCCGACGAGCGCGGTGCGCAGCGCGTCGAGGATCTGGCCGCGCACGGAGGAGCGCTGGACGACGGGGCGTGCCTGCTCGGTGCGAGGGAGCGGGATCGGCCGCTCGCTGTGCGTGTGCTCACCCCGGGCGTCGCCTCCCCGGGCGCCCGCTCCCGCGACCTCGCGGGCCGTCGGGCCGCTCGCCCCCTGGCGCCACCCCCGGTCCACGTCCGCGGCCCTGGGCTGCGGTGGGACGCGTACGGCACCCGGGCGTGAAGCCGGGACCCCTGTCTCGGGCGAGCCGTGCGCGCCCTGTGGGCCGGCGTGCTGCACGGGGGCCTCCTCCGGGCTAGATGGCACCTTGACGGCACATGGGGTCATTACGGCGGGTTGTTACTCGCCCGTCAAGCACCATAGGCGCACATTCCGTCAGTTCAAATCCCGATTCGAGTCCAGGTTCGGATCCGGGCCGGATCCGGTGTTAAATCCGGATCACATCACGGGCATGATGGGTAAGGTAAGGCTTACCTTTGATCTTCGTCTTCGGTCTTCGAACGATCTCTCGAGATGCGGTGGTCCCGACATGTCCGCTCCCGTACAGGCCCGGTCCGCCGTCGCGGACTCGTACGACCGGCTCGCCGAGGCCTACTCGCACGCGACCGTCATCGAGCTGGGCCCCGGGCAGGAGCATCCGCGCGGCGACGGCTGGGTCCGGGCCGCCGGGCTCGCGGCGGCCGACGCCGACCTCGACTCCTTCCTCGCCTGGGACCACGAGCAGGTCGTGCGGGACTACGAGGAGCCGGGCCGCCCCGACGTCGTCGCCGGTTTCGGACTGCACCGGTACGCGTGGACCGCCTGCCTGCTGATCACCGTGCCGTGGTTCCTGCACCGCCGGGTACCCCGGCTGCCCGTGGAGGACGTCTCCTATCACCGCGTGGACGGGCGCTTCCGTGTCCGTCCGGGCACCTTCGCCTGCCTGCCCGGCGACCCCGCGGCCACTCTGCCCGGCGCCCGCGTCGTCGGCGACGAGGAGGCGCTGCGCGCGGAGGTCCGGGCGGCGCTCACCGAGCACCTGGAGCCCCTGCTCGGCGGTTTCGGGCCGCGGATGCGGCGGCGCGGCCGGGCCCTGTGGGCCGTGGTGACCGACGACGTCGTGGAGGGCCTGCACTACATAGGGCAGGTCGTCGGCGAGGCGGACCGCGCGCAGCGGGAGCTGGAGCTGCTGCTGCCGGGCTCGACCAGGCCGTTCGTCGGCTCGGCCGGCTTCCGCGAGGTGACGACGCCGGACGGCGCGACGCTGCCCACCCGCGACCGCGCCAGCTGCTGCTTCTTCTACACGATCCGCCCGGACGAGATGTGCGACAACTGCCCGCGCACCTGCGAGAGCGAACGCGTCGCCAAGCTCGTGGCCGCCGCCGCGACTTGAGGAACCCTCAGGGAATCCCCGGGGAACCGTCAGGAGTACCCCCCTGCCGCACGGGCCGGCATGACGTGTCGTAAGATCCCCGCCGTAAGATCACGTTCGATTAGGTCTCCCTACGGTTACAGCCACTTCACAAGTTCCTCACTTGGCGCAGGAACTTTCCGTGGAACCACCCGTACGGGTAGTCTTATTCGAACTCAACTCCCGCCCCTCAAGCGGCAGTTCGAGCAGAATGTCGCCCTGAGTATCCCCTTGCACCTCCTTAGGCGGCCTCTTGCCCCGAAACCCCCTGAGGGCTGAGGGGATTGGGCCACTATGGCGGGCGTTACGCCCTATCCCAATGCAAGGGACCCCAGATGAGATTGACCGACATATCGCTTAACTGGCTGCTTCCGGGCGCCGTACTGCTCCTGGGCGTGCTGGCGGCGGTGGCGGTGCTCGCGCGCGGCAAGCGCTCCTCCGGGGCGAAGGCCGGCCAGGACGACTCGTGGGAGCGCACCGAAGAGCGCCGCAGGCGCAAGGAAGCCATATTCGCCACAGCTTCCTACGTACTCCTCTTCTGCTGCGCGGCGGTCGCCGCGGCGCTCTCCTTCCACGGCCTCGTCGGCTTCGGCGAGCAGAACCTGAACCTCACCGACGGCTGGCAGTACCTCGTGCCGTTCGGTCTGGACGGAGCGGCGATGTTCTGCTCCGTGCTCGCGGTGCGCGAGGCCAGCCACGGTGACGCGGCACTCGGCTCCCGGATACTCGTGTGGATGTTCGCGGCTGCCGCCGCCTGGTTCAACTGGGTGCACGCGCCCCGGGGTCTCGACAACGCGGGTGCCCCGCAGTTCTTCGCCGGCATGTCCCTGTCCGCCGCGGTCCTCTTCGACCGCGCGCTGAAGCAGACCCGCCGGGCCGCCCTGCGCGAGCAGGGTCTGGTGCCGCGTCCGCTGCCCCAGATCCGTATGGTCCGCTGGGCGCGGGCGCCCCGTGAGACGTACAAGGCCTGGTCGCTGATGCTCCTCGAGGGCGTGCGCAGCCTGGACGAGGCGGTCGACGAGGTGCGTGAGGACCGCCGCCAGAAGGAGCAGGCCCGACTGCGCCGCCGGGAGCAGGAGCGGGCCGAGCGCGCGCACCTCAAGGCGATCAGCCGGGGCCACCGCGGCCCGTTCGGCGGCGGTGGCGGCGGCGGTGGCCACCAGCAGGTCGAGGTGGAGCGGGCGCCCGCCCAGGTCACCTCGGAGCCTGCCATATCCTCCGCGGAGCAGCTGCCCTTGCGCGCCCGTCCCTCCCTCCAGCCCGTTCGTGGCAGCAGTGACTCGATCACGGTCGACCTCACGGCGGAGGACGACACGATGGCCCTGCCCCGCCTGGACTCCCTGGAGCGCAAGCTCCGGGACCTCGAGAAGCAGTACGGCTGAGCACTACCGCACGTTCTGAGCGCGACCGACACGGGGGCGCGGCCGATTCAGGCCGCGCCCCCGTTCAGTTCGAACCACACCGCCTTGCCCACACCGTGCGCCCTGACTCCCCACGCGTCGGCGAGGGACTCCACCAGAACCAGGCCTCGCCCGTGCGTACCGTCGTCGGCGTCCGGTACGCGCAGTCTCGGCCTGCGTCCCACGAAGTCCCGTACCTCCACGCGTAATCCGTGCGGCGAGACGGTGGCCGTCAGCACCGCGTCGCGGTCGGTGTGGACCAGTGCGTTGGTGACCAGTTCACTGGTCAGCAGTTCCGCTATCTCCGAGCTGCCGGGCCTTCCCCAGTGCCGCAGCAACTCCCGCATGGCCCTGCGGGCCTCCGGTACCTCTCTCAGATCCGAACAGCCCAGCCTGCGCCTCAATTGCGACGCCTCCCCCCGGTTCACGCCATCGCCGTCGCGGATGCCGTGGTCTGTGTCGTTGTCGCTGCCGTTGTCGGTGTCTTCCTCCGCCGCTTTCCTCGAGAAGGCCCCGATGGTTACGGGACCGCCTCCTCGTGCCTGCCTCTCCATGACCCCCGCCCGGACGCCGGTGTACTGTCCCCTCCTGATCGAACGCGTTCACGGGATCCATGCCCCCGACCTGAACACGGCAGTCATGTCGAATCGTCAACGACCGGATGTACGGGGATGGTTGGACCGTTCCTGGCCGGATCAGGACGTCGACCGCGCCCACCGGGCGCTGCTGGAGAGGCATGTGGAGCGGACGCTGCGGCAGTTCACGCGCCCGGCCAGTGCGGGGACGGGCGCGTGGCGGCGACGAACCGGCTCAACTGTCCAGTGCGGACTGCCGATCCAGCCGTAGGCCACTTCCTTCGGCAGCCCCTGTCACGCCTCCCAGACCGCGGCGGCCGTACGGTCGTCCGCGTACCCCTTGACCCGTACCTGGGCGTCGGCGAGGAACGCGGCGAGGCCCGGCGGGGTGGGGGCGGACCAGCGTCCCGTGAGGTACTCGCACAGCTCGGGCTCGCCCCGCAGCGGCTCGGCGAGGCCGCCGGTGCACAGCAGGAGCGCGTCCCCCGGGCGGGCGACGGAGGCCCGGAACCGGAAGGGCTCGCGGGGCGGTTCGGGGGCGGGCTCGTACGGGCTCGGCGGGGTCGTGATCCCGAGGTCCATGGTGAGCCGGTCGCCGTCCGGGGTCTCGTGGGGCAGCGAACCGAATCCGACGACGGGCTCACCGGCCGGGATCTCGGCGACCCGGGGTTCGATGTCCTGCCACTCGCCGTCCCGGAGCCGGAACAGTCCGCCCGCGCCGACGCCGAAGAACACGCGCGTACGGCACTCGGGGTCGGCGGGGAGCAGCAGGCAGCGCAGGCCCGCGGTGTACTCCTCGGGCTCGATGCCCTGCTCGGCGGCGCTCGCGCGGAGCTTGCCGAGGCTGCGGTCGGTGAGCCGGTGCAGCCCCGACTTGAGGTCACCGCGCCGGGCGGCCCGGATGTCCTCGGCGAGCCGTACATGGCTGCGCCCCACCGCGCGCCCGATCCACTGGCACGCCTCGGCGGCGGCCCGGTGCGCGCCGGGCGTGGCACGGGCGCCGGTCGCCATGGCGATGAGGACGAGTGCCTGGTCGCCCGCCCCGAAGCGGGCGGTGAGGAGGGAGTCCCGTCGGGGCTCCCCCCGGAAGCGCGCGGAGTCCCCGCGCAGGGAGACGGCCCGGAGCGTGCTGGCACCGTACTGCGCCCCGTCGAGCACGGTGTCCGCGACGAGGTCCCCCAGGTCGTCGGGGTCAGCGGGCGGGAGGGCGGTGGGCTCGGGGGCGTAGGTGGGGGGACCGGAACCGACGTGGTCGACGGTGGTGGGCGGCCCGTCGGTGGTGATCGCGGAGGAAGGGGCGGCGGGGTCAGGCGTTCCGGAGCCCTCCCGCCGCTCCTGCGACTTCGGCGCCTCGGGCGGGATGGCCGGGATGTCCCGACGGGTGGGGGTACGGAGGACCGGGCCCCGGAGGAGGGAGGAGTCGGCCGGGGGGCCGTCCTGGACGGGATCGCGCCGGGGTTCGCCCTTCGACGCGGCCCAGCCGGAGAGGGGCGCCGGCCCCGAGGCGGGCCGCCTGTCCGGAGGGTCCTCCGGGGCGGACGCGGACGCGGATACGGGGCCGGTCGCGGCGGGCGGACGCGGCGGGGCGCCCCACACACCGTCCGTGACGTCCGGGATGTCAGCGCCTGCCTCCCGGGCGCTCTCACGGGCCGGCCTCTCGGCACCGGGCGTGGGCGCCTGCGGACGCGGCGGGGCGTCCCACACGGCATCCGTGTCGTCCTTGGCGTCCGTGTTGTCGGCGCCTGCCTGCCGGGCCGGTCCGGCAGGGCCGCCAGGCGCGGACGGCTGCGTGCGGTCCCGGAAGCCCGGTGGCTTGGGGCCGGGCGGGAAGGTCGCGGGGCCCGGGGGCATGGCCGGCGGCGGCTCCCAGGGGGCGCGGGGCCGCCCTGGGCCATTGCCGCCCGGGGCGTTCCACATCCCGTAGGGGACCCCGCCACGCTGCGGCGGAAGCGAGACCGGAGCCGGAGGGGGGACGGGAACCGGAGGCGGTACGGGCCGCGACGGCAGTGGTGGCAAGGCCTCCGCCGCCAAGTCGTCCCACTCCTCGAAGGCACCGGAAGCACCGGAAGCACCAGAGGCGCCGAAGGCATCCCCCGACACAGTCTCGCGCCCGAACACCGCATCGTCCTCGTACCCGGACCCGTACCCCGGCCCATAGGCCGAGGACCCCTCCGGGACATCGTCGACCGTGCCCGCCGCCGAGGCGAACCGGTCGTCCAGGGAGTCGCCCGCGGCCGTGGGCCCGGTGTCCTCGGTGGAGTCGTCGTACAGCTGCCCCCACCAGTCGTCCTCGTGACCGGTGGACCTCTCCCCCTGCTGGCTCATGCCCCCAATTGTCCACCGCACGGGCCGGATGAAAACGGGGCATCAGGAAAATCCGGTGGGGTGTTCCGTCGTGAACGGCGTGTTCGACGGCGTGTCGGATGACACGACGAACAGCCGTACGAAACAAGTCGCCGGGCGGCCCCACCCCCCACGGGAGAACCGCCCGGCGACGCCGGGGTGACCTGACCCACGAACCCCCGCAGACCCCACGAGTTCCAGGCCTGCGAGAGCCGTACAGCGCGCGTCGTACGTCGAACTGCCGTGCACGCCGGTCCGCTCCGACCCGAGTGTGACCGGTCTTCCTTGGGTTCCGCTGTGGTTGGCGGTGGCGACACCTTGGCAGAGGGAAGGGTGGTACGGCGATGATGTACCGAGGCGGGTTTGCGTCGTGGCCGGTTCCCGCCACGGACAACGTTGGGGAGGGCGGCGCCCGGTGCTTGCGGCGATAGGTCTGGACGAGGCGCACGAGTCGGCGTACCGGGCCCTGGTGGCCGTGGGCGCCGCCGATGTGCCCGATCTCGCACGACGGCTCTCGCTCGGCGAGTACGTCACCGAGCGCGCCCTGCGCCGGCTGGAGCGGCACGGACTCGCCGCCCAGTCGTCGGCGCGGCCCGGGCGCTGGGTCGCCGCGCCGCCCGGGGTCGCGCTGGGCGCCCTGCTCACCCAGCAGCGGCACGAACTGGAGAAGGCGGAGCTGGCCGCCGCGCTGCTCGCCGAGGAGTACCGGGCCCAGGCCGCCGAACCCGCCGTGCACGACCTGGTCGAGGTGGTGACGGGCGCGGCAGCGGTCTCGCGCCGGTTCCTCCAGCTCCAGCTGGGTGCGAGCGACGAGGTGTGCGCGCTGGTCACCGGCAATCCGGTGGCCGTCACCGGCCCCGAGAACCACGCGGAGGAGCAGGCCGCCGACCGCGGCGTCGACTACCGCGTGGTCGTCGAACGGGCGGTGCTGGATCTGCCCGCCGGTGTCACCGAGCTGACCGCCGCGCTGAACCGGGGCGAGCGGGTCCGGGTCGTCGATCAGGTGCCGACGAAGCTGGTGATCGCCGACCGCTCACTCGCCCTCGTCCCCCTCACCTCCCGTACGGCGGAGCCCGCCGCGCTGGTCGTCCACGCCAGCGGGCTGCTCGAACTGCTGTCGGGCCTGTTCGAGTCGGTGTGGCGCGACGCGCTCCCCCTGCGCCTCGGCGCGGCGGACGACGGGTTCACGGAAGGCACGCCGGACCAGCCCGACGCCGCCGACCTGGAGATCCTGTCCCTGCTGCTGGCCGGGCTGACCGACGCGAGCGTCGCCAAGCAACTGGGCCTGGGGCTGCGGACCGTACAGCGCCGGGTGAAACGGCTGATGGAGCTGACGGGTGTGACGACCCGGCTGCAGCTGGGCTGGCACGCGTACGAGCGGGGCTGGGTCGTCCGCGACCGACGCCCCTGAGCCCTCGGCGCCTTTGCCAGCGGTTCCCCTCTCCCCTGACCTGCGGTTTCCCCGGCCCTCAGTCACGCTGGACAGATGGGAGCGTGGGATCTCCTGCTGATCGGCCTGGTGATGCTGTTCGGTCTGTGCGGAGTTCTGGTGCCCGGGGTGCCGGGGTCGTGGCTTGTATGGGCCGCGGTTCTGTGGTGGGCGCTGAAGGATCCGGAGGCGGTCTCCTGGTGGGTGCTCGTGGGTACGACCGTCGTCCTGTTCCTGTCCCAGGTGGTGCGCTGGCAGCTGCCCCCGCGCCGACTGCGCGCGAGCGGCGCAACCCCCCGTATGGCGGTGTACGCCGGGACGGGCGCCCTGCTCGGCTTCTTCCTGCTGCCCGTGCTGGGCGCGATCCCGGGCTTCGTCGGCGGCGTCTACCTCTACGAGCGGCTCCGGCTGGGCCGGCACGGCGAGGCGGTGGCGGCCGTGCGGAGGGTGATGCGGTCGGGCGGCACCAGCGTGCTCATCGAACTCTTCACCTGCCTGCTGATCGCGGGCGCGTGGCTGGGGGCCACATTCTGGGGCTGACACATCGGATCTCTCTCACCTTATTGACGGCATCTCACACCTTCTCTACGTTGCTTTCCGGGATAGCTCCGATGAATGAACGAATGATCCGAGCCGCCGGGAGGCAATGTGCCCAGCCCGTCCAGACGTACCGTCCTCGCCACCGGATCCGCCCTGGGCGGCGGGCTCCTCACCGGAGGACTGCCCGCGCAGGCACAGACCCCCGACCCCCAGCACACCGGTCCCCAGCACACCGACCCCTGGCGCACCGTCCTCGACGACGCCGACCTCGTCTGGCAGCGGATGCCGACCACCTGGTACGAGGGCCCGTATCTCGGCAACGGCTTCCTCGGCTCCGGCATCTACGCCGACCCCGACTCCCCCACCAAGGCCGTCCGTTTCAATGTCCAGCACTCCGAAGTGCAGGACCACAGGCCCGAGTTCGGCTCCCTCTTCGGGCTCGCGCGGCTGCCCATCGGGTACTTCACGCTGGAGCCGGTGGGCACGATCACCGGTCTCGACTGGCGGCTCGGGTTGCGCGACGCCGAACTCACCGGCACGCTCACCACCGACCGTGGCACCCTCGCCCTGCGCGCCCTGGTGCACAACGACCGCTCGGTCCTCGCCGTCGAGGTCACCCCGAGCAAGGGCGAGCGCGGCTTCCGGTGGGTGTTCCACCCGGCCGACGCGATCAGCCCGCGCGCCGCCTCCAAACCGCTGCCGGACGGCTACCGGGGCAACGACCCCGCCCAGGTCGCCGAGTACGACGAGCACCACGGCGTCTTCGCCGCCGTACAGCCCCTGCTGGCGGGCGGCGAGCATGTGACGGCCTGGCGGGAGCGCGGCTGGGGCACGAGCCGGACGCTGTACGTCCATGTGGCGCACTCGTACCCGAGGCGCACGGCACTCGGGCGGGCGCTCAAGGAGGTGCGCGGCGCCTCCCAACTCCCCTACTCCGCCCTCGCGTCGAGCCACCGGGCCTGGTGGAACGCGTACTACCGCAAGAGTTTCCTGTCCGTCCCCGACGCCAGGATCCAGCGCTTCTACTGGATCCAGCTCTACAAGACGGCGTCGGCCGCCCGCCGGGACGCGCCCGTGATGGCGACCTGCGGCCCCTGGCTGGAGCCCACGCCCTGGCCGAACACCTGGTGGAACCTGAACGTGCAGCTGGAGTACTGGCTGATCCACGGCTCCAACCACCTCGAACTCGACGCCGTGACAAGGGCGTTGAGCGAGTTCCGGGACAACCTGGCCAAGGAGACCGCGCAGCCGTACCGCGCCGACTCGCTCGGTATCCCACGCACCACCGACCCCCACCTCGTGAACGGCGCCATCAGCCCCCTGATGGGTTACGGCGTGGGCATCCCCGGTCAGGACCCGCCAACTCCCGAGGTCGGGAACCTGACTTGGGCCCTCCACAACGTCTGGCTCAGCTACCGCCACACCATGGACGAGCGAATCCTCCGCGATGTCCTGTACCCGCTCCTCCGCAAGGCGATCAACTACTACCTGCACTTCCTGGAGCCGGGCCCCGACGGCAGGTTGCACCTGCCGCCCACCTTCTCCCCGGAGTACGGCGGCAACTCCCGCGACTGCAACTACGACCTGATGCTGCTCACCTGGGGCTGCCGCACTCTCCTCGAATCCGCCGAACTGCTGGGCATCAATGACGAGTTGGCGCCGCGCTGGCGCGAGGTGCTGGCCAGGCGGGTGGCGTATCCGACCGACGCGAACGGCTTCATGATCGGCGCGGACATCCCTTTCGCGAAGTCCCACCGCCACTACTCCCACCTGCTCGCGATCTACCCTCTGTACGAACTGACCGGCCGCTCACCGGACGAACGGGCCCTGATCGAGCGGTCGTTGGCCCACTGGGTGGGCTTCGAGGGCGCCCTGCAGGGCTACACGTTCACGGGCGCGGCCTCGATGTCGGCGCTGCTGGGCAAGGGCGAGGACGCGCTCGCCTACCTGGGTGAGCTGATGTCCCGTTTCATCCAGCCCAACACCATGTACAAGGAGTCGGGCCCGGTCATCGAGACACCGCTCTCGGCCGCGCAGTCCCTGCACGACATGGTCTGCCAGTCCTGGGGCGGGATCGTCCGCGTGTTCCCGGCGCTGCCGGCCGCGTGGGCGGACCTCACGGTGCACAACTTCCGTACGCAGGGGGCGTTTCTGCTGAGCGCGGTCCGCGAGGACGGTGTCACACGCTGGGTACGTCTGGTCAGCGAGGCGGGCGCACCCTGTGTCGTACGGCACGGCATCGCGGGCCGGATCGACGTACGGGACGAGCGTGGCCGCACCCTGCGCTACCGGGATCTCGGCGAGGGGACGATCCAACTCGCCCTGCGGAAGGGCGAGTCGGCGACCGTCACGGCCCGGGGCGACCGCCCGGACCTGACGATCGCCCCGGTCCGCCCGAATGCCCAGGCCCCACGCTGGGGCCTGCCACCGCTCACAGACGCATGAGGTCCGCGAGGTTGATCGCGTCGGCCATGGCGCGCATGCCGGCATCGTTGAAGTGGAGGTGGTCGCCGGGGTCGTAGGCGGCGCGCATCCGCTGCGGGTACTCCGGGTCGCGGACGGCGGCGTCGAAGTCGACGACCGCGTCGAAGAGGCCGCTGGTGCGGATGAAGGTGTTCACGGTCCGGCGTACGGACTCGCGGTCCTCCTTCCACTGGGCGTGGCCGGCATACGGGGTGATGGTGGCGCCGATGACACGGATGCCGTGGGCGTGGGCGCGGGCCACGAGGGTCCGGTAGGCCTTCTCGATGGCGCGCGGATCGGTCTCGGCCGGGGTCCCGTTGATGTCGTTGATGCCCTCGAACACGATCACCGCGCGGACCCCGGTCCGGGAGAGGACGTCGGCGCCGAAGCGGCTCAGGGCGCGCGGGCCGACGCCGTCGAGGAGGAGACGGTTGCCGGAGATGCCCGCGTTCAGGACGCCGAGGCGGCGGTTCGGGGGCAGTGCGGCGAACCGGTCGGCGAGACGGTCGGGCCAGCGGCGGTTGGTGTCGGAGGTGGTGCCGCCGCCGTCGGTGAGGGAGTCGCCGAGCGCGACCACGCTGCCGGCGGCGGGTGCGTCGAGGACGTCCACGCCGGTGACGTAGTACCAGGAGGTGGTCGTCCTGGTGTAGGCGTCACCGTTCTCCACGTCGGCCCAATCGCCGCTCGGGGCAGTGAAGTTGGTCTGCTTGGCCGTCCGGTGGTAGGTCGCCGGTCCGGAGTCGTCGGGCGTGTGGACGGTGACCAACAGATTGGCGCCGTACGGCACGACGAGGTCGACGGCGTCGGTGACGCGGTCCTGGCCCGCCGGGATGGTCACCGTGGGGGCACCCGCGAAGGTGGCCGTACGCATCGAACCGGGTTCGGCGTCCGGGCTCCTGGGCTCGCCGGGTTCCTGGAGCGCGACGGTGACGGCGCCGAGGTGCAGGGGCTCGGTGCCGAGCCGGTTGGTGAGCCGGACGCGCAGCGCGCTGCCGCCGACGCTGAGATGCAGGACGTTGCGGAAGGAGGCGCCGGGCCTGCCCGCGACGGTCCCGGAGGCGGCGGCAGCCCAGGTGCCGGTCCAAAGCCGGGGAACGGGGGTTTCCGCAGCGGCAGACACAGGAGACAGGACCGGGGTCGGGGGCAGGAGGAATTCGGTGGGCCCCTCGTCGGCTGTCGCGGCGGGCGGGACGAGCGCCAGGGCGGTCACCAGGGCCGCGAGGATGTGCCGAACCATGATCGCGCGGGTCATGGGCGCATGGTTCCCCGAACGATCACCGGCGCCACCGCGATGTCACACCCATGGCGGCACGCACTTACGTTCGCACGTACACCCGTGTTTCCGCTGCGCCCGCCCGGCCCGCCGTGTTTGGCTGCCGCCATGACCGAATTCAGCGCGGCGGAGCGCGCCTACCTCCGGAGCCAGCGGCTGGGACGGCTGGCCACCGTCGACCCTCACGGGCAGCCCCAGGCGAACCCCGTCGGCTTCTTCCCGCAGGACGACGGGACGATCCTGATCGGCGGCCTCGCGATGGGCCGCACCAAGAAGTGGCGCAACCTGGAGAAGAACCCGAAGGTCGCACTGGTCGTCGACGACGTGGTGAGCGTCCGCCCCTGGAAAGTACGCGGCGTCGACATCCGCGGCGAGGCCGAACTCCTCACAGGCCCGCACGAGTTGGGCCCGCACTTCAGCGAGGAGGTGATCCGCATCCACCCGAGGCGGATCCACAGCTGGGGCCTGGAGGAACAGGGCGAGGACTGACCCTACGGAGCGAGCGGAACGCCCTCCAGCCCGAGCAGCCGGCGCTTGCGGTCAAGACCGCCGGCGTACCCCGTGAGGGACCCGTCCGCGCCGATCACCCGGTGACAGGGCCGGACGACGAGCAGCGGATTGGCGCCGATCGCACCGCCGACGGCCCGTACGGCGGCCCGGGAGGCCCCGATCCGCGCGGCGATCCGCCCGTACGTGGTGGTCTCCCCGTACGGCACCGAGTCGAGGGCGTCCCAGACCCGCTGCCGGAATTCGGTCCCGCTGCTCCTCAACTCCAGCTGGAAATGGGTGAGTTCACCGGCGAAGTAGGCGGCGAGTTGGGCTTCCGCGGCTCGGAAGGGCCCGGGGTCGGCCCGCCACCCGTCCTCGACACTTCCGGCGGTCCGGCCGCCCTTCTGTCCCGGCACGGAGAGGGAGGTGAGGGCGCCCGACTCGTCGGCGGTGAGGAGGAGTTGGCCGAGGGGGCTGTCGAGTGTGGTCCAGTAGACGGTGGCGGAGACAGCGGTGTGCGTATTCATGTTCATGACGATGAGGACTCCCACTCGCCTGCGGCGATGAGGTGATGGAGGGCGTACGAGCGCCAGGGGCGCCAGGTGTCGGGCACGTCCACGCCGGGCGGCGCGACGTCGGGGTCGCCGAGGGCACGGGCCCGGACGACGGCGACAGTACGGGGGTCGAGTCCAGGCAGGGCCAGCAGGGCTCGGTGGGTCTCGTCGCGGTCGGCGCCGGGGTCGAGCCGCAGGGTGCCGTCGGCGAGGGCGGCGGTGAGAGCGCGGAGCGGACTGTCGCCGTCCCGGGCGGCCGCCTCCGCCAGCACGGCAGACTCGGGGAAGAGGTGGGTGAGGCTGCCGGAGGGGGATGGGAGCACTTCGCCGTACCGCGCCACGAGCCGCTCCGCCGCCTCCCTGCCGACCAGCGCCCGCACGGCCAGCTCCGCGGGATCGGCGGCTCCGGGCGAACGCAGGCCGGGCCGGAGCGCGACCAGGTGGGCGAGGCGGGGGTCCGCGCCGAGGCGCTCGTCGACGGCGTACGGATCCGAGTCGAGGTCGAACAGGCGTCGCAGCCGCTGGACGGCGGTCGTCAGGTCGCGCAGGTCGGTGAGGTGCAGCCGGGCGTCCAGCCAACGCCCCCGGGGCGCGCTCCCGTACTCCTCGACGGCGACGATTCCGGTGCCGTACGGGAGGCGCAGCGTCCGGCGGTACGTACGCCTGCCCGGGCTGCCGCTCACCTCCTCGATGCCGGGGACGGCCTCGCGGGCGAGGAGGTCGAAGACGGCGGCGGAGTGGTAGGGGCCGCGGTGGGAGAGGCGGAGGGGGATACCGGGTGGGGTGGATGTGGACGTGGGCGCGGGGGTGGGGGTGGGGGTGGTACTGGGCGCTTTCGCGCGGAGGGTGCTCGGGGTGGCCGCGTACACCGTTCGGATCGTGTCGTTGAACTGGCGGACGCTGGCGAATCCGGCGGCGAAGGCGATCTCGGTCACCGGCAGGCCGGTGGTCTGCAGCAGGACGCGTGCGGTGTGGGCCCGCTGGGCGCGGGCGAGGGCGACGGGGCCCGCGCCCAGTTCTGCGGTGAGCTGGCGCTGGACCTGGCGTGCGCTGTACCCGAGCCGTACGGCGAGCCCGGCGACGCCCTCCCGGTCGACGACTCCGTCGCCGATCAGGCGCATCGCCCGGCCTACGACGTCCGCGCGTACGTTCCACTCGGCTGAGCCGGGGACGGCGTCCGGGCGGCAGCGGCGGCAGGCTCGGAAGCCGGCGCCGTGTGCTGCGGCGGCGGTCGGGTAGAAGCGGACGTTGTGCCGTTTGGGGGTGACTGCGGGGCAGCTGGGGCGGCAGTAGATGCCGGTGGTCTCGACGGCGAAGAAGAACTCGCCGTCGAACCGGGCGTCCCTGCTGCGCACGGCCGCGTACCTGGTGTCTTGGTCGGTCACGCTGTCCAGTTTGCGTGAGGTGGGGGGGGTGGGGCTGGCGGATATCGGACACGGGGTTTGTCTCGCCCCCGCCGCCCCTACCCATTCCCATCCCTGGGGGGGGGGGGGGGCCCGCCCCCCCCCCCCCCCCACAAACCCCCCCCCGCAAACAAAAA
>NZ_JBSFDA010000173.1:0-21644 GCF_053593675.1 Streptomyces sp. NPDC002156
GGGACGTCAGACAGCGGCCGGCTCCTGGTCGAGCAGTCGCCTGATGTCCCGTACGGCCGCCCGCCCGGCCCGGTTGGCGCCGATCGTGCTCGCCGGCCCCGTACGATTCGCGACCCGCAGCGGCGTCCTCAGCGCGACACCCCGCGAGGACGGCTCGATCACCCTCGACTTCCCGACCGCCCCGCTCACCCGCGTCGAACCCCCCGCCGGGCTCGCCGAGGCCCTGGGCACCGAGCCGCTCACGGCCTTCGACACCGGCCCGAACATCAACGACCTGGTGATCGAGGTCGCCGACGAGAAGACGGTCCTGGGCCTCTCCCCCGACCTCAAGGCCCTCGCCGCCCACTCGGAACGCGGCATCATCGCCACCGCCCGCGCCGACAACCCCGCCGACGGCTACGACTTCGTCTCGCGGTGCTTCTTCCCGCGGATCGGCATCGACGAGGACCCGGTCACCGGCAGCGCCCACACGGCCCTCGCCCCCTACTGGTCCGAGCGCCTGGGCCGCAACGACCTCACCGGCCTCCAGGCCTCCGCCCGCAGCGGCCTGGTCCGCACGGAACTCCGCGGCGACCGCACCCTGCTGACCGGCCGCGCGGTCACCACCATCGACGGCGAGCTGCTCGTCTAGAGCCAAGGCATCCCGGCCACACAAAAGGGGCGTACGAACCCTCGTACGCCCCTCAGCTCATCCTCGATTCACCCCTGACTCACCCCTACTTCTTTCCCCTCCGAGCCGCTCACGCGACAGGCAGCCACGGCACCTTCCCCGCCAGCAGCGCATACCCCACGAACGCCCCGATGTCGAGCAGCGAATGCGCCACGACCAGGGGACCCACCCGCCCCCACCGCCGGTAGAGATACACGAACACCACGCCCATCACCATGTTGCCGATGAACCCGCCGATGCCCTGGTACAGGTGGTATGACCCGCGCAGTACGGAACTGGCCACCAGCGCCGTCCCCGGAGTCCACCCCAGCTGGTTCAGCCGCCGCAGCAGATACGCGACGACGATCACTTCCTCCAGTACGGCGTTCTGCACCGCCGAGAGGATCAGCACCGGGTACTTCCACCACACCTCGGGCAGCGCCTCCGGCACCACCGTGAGGTTGAAGCCGAGACCACGTGCCGCCAGGTAGAAGGCGATACCGCTGCTGCCGATCACCGCCGCGATCGCTGCCCCGCGGCCGAGGTCGGGCCAGGGCCGGGTGCGGTCGAAGCCCAGCGTCCGCAGCCCCTTGCCCTCGCGCAGCAGGAAGTGCGCGACCAGCGCGACCGGTACCAGAGACGTCGTGATGCCGAAGAGCTGCCAAGCGAGATCCAGCCATGGGCGGCCCGGCGCGGCCGAGGCGTTGAGGGTGGCCGCCTGGTCCTTGAGGCCTCCCGGTTTCGTGACCGATCCGACAAAGCTGATCAAGGAGGAGATACCGCTCGCACCGAGCGAAAGCCCCAGAACCAACAGCGTCTCGTCCCGGAGTATCCGTCGCGACGGCCGCTCCTCAGGAAAAGAATCAGCCACCGCGCCCGCCTCCACCTGCACTCCTGCCTCCAGTTGTTCAATCCCGCCGCATCCCCGTCCTCGCCCCGCTAGGGTCTCGAAAGAAGTTGCGAAGAACCTGCGCGACAGGCCGTTGGGGGGCGGACGCTGCTCCCGGCGTGCCTCCCCTTTCCCTGCCATACGGCCCATGCAGCCGATTCAGCTCATACGGCTGTTTCGCGCCACGTGTTCTGTTCACCAGGGAAGGACCCCACCGTCATGGGACGTCACAGCTTGCCTGATCGACCTGAACCGGGCACCGGCGACCCCCGTCCACGCACCCGCCGCCGCACGGTCGCCATCGCCACGGCGCTCGTCCTCACCATCGCCGGAGGCACGGCGGTCGCCGTGCAGACCGGTCTGCTCTCCTTCGGTTCGTCGTGCCGGGACGACCCGGTACGACTGACGCTCGCCGCCTCCCCGGACCTGGCCCCCGCCCTGGAATCCGCGGCGGACCGGGCCCACGACCAGGGCGTCACCTCCGACGGGCGCTGCCTCGACATAGAGGTGACCGCCCGGGACTCGTCCAAGGTCGCGGACGCGCTGCGCGCTGGCAAGCCGGCCGACGCCCAGATCTGGGTGCCCGACTCGGACGTCTGGGTGGAGCGGGTCACGGCCGACGGGAGGGCGACCCAGGTGACCGCCGTCGGCAACGTCGCCTCGACCCCGGTGGGCGTGGCCGTGGTGCCGGCCGCCGCGAAGGCACTGGGGTGGCCGCAGAAGACGTACTCCTGGACGGAGCTGGTCGGCGCCACCCTGGAGAACGACGACCTGGCGCTCGGCGCGGCCGACCCGGCGCGCAGCGCGACCGGCCTACTGGCCCTGACCCAGCTCGGCACGGCCGCCGCGAAGACGAAGGACGGCGCCACCCAGGCCGCCGCCCTGATGAAGGCCCTGTCGCAGCGCGTCTCCGACAGCGACGGCCAGGTCCTGGACACCCTGCCCCGCGACTCCTCGGGCACCGAACAGGGCAACCCCAAACGCAACCGGACCCTCGTCCTCTCCGAACAGGCGGCGTACGCGTACAACTCGTCGGCGGACAAGGCCCAGGACCTCGGCATGTTCTACCCCGAGGACGGCTCGCCCCGGCTCGACTACCCGTACACCCTGATCGACGACACAGAACTGACAACCGACCAGAGCCGGGCCGCGATCCGCTTCATGACGTTTCTGCGCGCACCCGAGCAGCACAAGCTCCTGGAGCAGCAGGGCTTCCGGACCGACACCGATGAGGCCCCGAGCGCGCTGATCGCCCGGGCGGGCGGTCGTGCCCCGCAGCCGTACGCGCGCACGGCCGGCGAACCCGCGTCGGCGGCGGCGCTCCAGGAGGCCCTCGGCACCTGGACGATCACCGTGCAGAGCGCCCGGATCACGACGGTCGTCGACGCGTCCTTCTCCATGACGGAGCCGGTGCCGAACACAGGCAGGACCCGGATGGACGTCACGAAGGCGTCCCTGCTCCAGGCGCTCGCCACCTTCACGCCCGAGGACGAGATCGGCCTGTGGGAGTTCTCCACCAAGCTGGACGGCGCCAAGGACTACCGCGTCCTGGTCCCGACCGAACGCCTCGGCGACCGCAAAGGCAACGGCACCCAGCGCGACCGCCTCTCGACGGCGTTCGGCGACCTGGAACCGGTCCCGGGCGGCGCGACGGGCCTCTACGACACGACCCTGGCCGCCTACAAGTCGGCCACGTCGTCGTACGCGAAGGGCAAGTTCAACGCCCTGGTCATCCTGACCGACGGCGTGAACGAGGACCCCGGCAGCATCACGCGCGCCGCCCTGATCCGCGGACTCCAACAACTCACCAACCCCGAACGCCCAGTACCGCTGATCATGATCGCGGTAGGCCCGGAGGCCGACCGCGAGGAGGCCCAGCAGATCGCGGCGGCAACGGGCGGCTCAGGCTACGAGGTGACGGACCCGACCCAGATCCACACAGTAATCCTCCAGGCAATCGTGGCAGCAGGCAGCGGCGTCTGACCGCCGCCTGTCCCCTGAACCCCTGAAGCCGGGGCCCAGGGGTCTTGAGTCCCTGGGCCCCGGGTGCCGAGGGCAGGGTGCCGGGGCCGAGGGGCGGCGGGGTGCCAGGGCCGAGGGACCGGGTGCCGACGGCAGAGGGCCGAGTCGGGAGCCCGAGGCCTGACGCAGGGACCGGAGGCCGGAGGCCTGACGCAGGGACCGGAGGCCGGGTGCCGGAGGCCGGGTGCCGGAGGCCGGAGGCCGGGTGCCGGAGGCCGGGTGCCGGAGGCCGGGTGCCGGGTGCCGGAGGCCGGGTGCCGGGTGCCGGAGGCCGGGTGCCGGGTGCCGGGAACCGGGAACCGGGAACCGGGAACCGGGAACCGGGAACCGGGAACCGGGACGCGGGACGCGGGCCCGAGGCCAGAAGCGGGGACCAGAGCCTGAGGACCGAAGGCCGGAGACCGGGTTCCGGAGTCCGGGGACGCGGGGCCAGGGACGCGGGGCCAGGGACCGGGGCCGACGAGGCCCGGGGGCCGGAGACCGGTGGCCCGGGAACCGGGGCCTGGAAGCCGCAGGCCGGGGCCCGGGAAGCGGAAAGCCCGGGAACCTGGCCAGAGCCCAGGGACCGCAGGCCGCAGGCCGGGGCCCGGAAGCCTGGCCAGAGCCCAGAGCCAGGGGCCCAGAGCCCAGAAGCCGGGGCCGAAGGCCAAACCGGGCCCCCGCATCGCTCACCCGAGAGGCACCGGCTCCGGGAGCCCCACCGGCCAGGTGTGCACCGGCTCCCCGGCGTGCATCAGCTCGCTGTAGCGCCGGGTCGTCGCGGCCAGCGCGGCGTCCCGGGACAGCCCCTTCTCCCGCGCCCGGTGGAAGGTGGCCGCCTGCCAGGACGCCCCGTTGGCCCGCCGCCGGCACCGTTCCTCGATCACCCCGAGGTACAGGTCCCGGTCGGCGGGCTCGACCCCCCACGCGTCGAGGCCGGCCTCGGCGAGCGGCAGCAGCTCGTCGCGTACGAGATGCACCGCGTCGACCTCCGCGATGCCACCGAACCGGCCGCCCCGGGGCCACTGGAGCCGCGCATCGATCCCGTGCCGGCAGGCCGCGTCGAAGTTGGCGGCGGCGGCCTCGAAGGGCAACCGGGTCCACACGGGCCGTGACTCCTCGGCGAGCGCCCGGACGAGCCCGTAGTAGAAGACCGCGTTGGCGATGACGTCCGTGACGGTGGGCCCGGCGGGCAGCACCCGGTTCTCGACACGCAGATGCGGTACGCCGTCCGCGATGCCGTAGACCGGGCGGTTCCAGCGGTACACCGTGCCGTTGTGCAGCACCAGCTCGCCCAGCTTCGGCACCCCACCCTCGTCGAGGACGTCCAGCGGATCCTCGTCGTCACAGATGGGCAGCAGCGCCGGGTAGTAGCGCAGGTTCTCCTCGAAGAGGTCGTACGCCGACGAGATCCACCGCTCCCCGAACCAGGTGCGCGGCCGTACGCCCTGCGCCTGCAGCTCCGGCGGACGCGTGTCCGTGGACTGGGTGAACAGCGGGGGCCGCGACTCGCGCCACAGCTCACGGCCGAACAGGAACGGCGAGTTGGCCCCGACCGCGATCTGCGCGGCGGCGATCGCCTGGGCCGCGTTCCACACATCGGCGAACCGCGCCGGAGTGACCTGGAGATGCAGCTGCACGGAGGTGCAGGCGGCCTCCGGGGCGATGGACTTCGACGTGCACGAGAGGCGCTCCACCCCGTCGATGTCGAGCGTGAAATCCTCCCCTCGGGCGGCCACGATCTGATTGTTGAGCAGGGTGTAGCGGTCGACGTCGGAGAGGTTGGAGGAGACCAGGTCGTCCCGGTCGAGCGTCGGCAGAATGCCGATCATCACGATCCCGGCGTCGACCTCCTTCGCCTTCCGGTGCGCATATGCCAGTGAGGTGCGGAGTTCCTCGGCGAGCCGGTCGAAAACCCGCCCGTCGAGACGGTGGGGGGCGATGTTGACTTCCAGATTGAACATGGCGAGTTCTGTTTGGAAATCTCGGCTCGCGATCCTTTCAAGTACTTGCGCATTCATCATTTTCGGCATGCCGTCGGGCCCGACGAGATTCAGCTCGATCTCCAGGCCCAGGAGATTCTTGGGGCGGTCGAACCGCTTCTCGGCCAGCAGCCGCTCCAGCCCCGTCAGGCACTGCCGGAGCTTGGCGCGGTAGCGCTGGCGATCGGACAGGTCGAACTGCCCCGCCACGACCTTCTCCCCCATCGAAGCGTCCCTTCCTCGAATGGGCAGGCCGAGGATCCGGCCACCGTTGTCCCGGGTCACGTGGGATGATGCCCAGCCAGCGTGATTGATAACGTCCCACGCGCGCCCATGGCCCGCTACGCTGGTCCATATGACCGGAGGCACATTCGTCCGGCATGGCGTGCCAGACTTTGTGCGGACAAACGAGTCGACAGTTTCGCGCACTTGCGAACTCGTGAAAAACGCCGACGACAATTGGCCGACCGCCTACGGCGCGTATACCGAGGTCACCGCCCGTACGAGCGGCCGAGAATCGGTGGAAACGCCACACAACGCCGACCGAATAGACCCTTGCTCTTCACGCGGGAAACGGTTAGACGAAACACAGTCAGAACACGTGTCGTATAAACTCCGCGAACAAGGCAGAGAGTCGGCGCCCAGGTCCTGGGTCCTGCCGTCCAGGTGACGTGCGGCAGGCCGCACCCCGCCCGCGCATCCGGCCCCCGCCTCTTTGACCCCGAGACTTCGAGAGCTGACAGCGCCGTCCGCCCCCGCCCTCGCGCCACCCTGCCTGTCGAATGAGAGGCGTCCCACCATGCCGCTGCATGTCCCCCCGGCTCCCGCGCCAGCACTGCGCACCATCCTCACGGCACTCGGTTCCCCCACCGCAGTCCGCGAGGCACGCACCCCGGCCCTGCGCACCGCCCAGGGACCCACCACCCCCGAGCTCCCCCTGCCCGTGCACGTCCTGGACCGGATCACCCCCGCGGGCACCCCCACCACCCGACTGACCGGGTGGCGCTTCCTGATCCGCTGCGGCGACCGCGCGGTGGCCGCGGCGGAGACCATGCTGACCCCCGACGGCTGGGCCTTCTCGCACTTCTTCGAAGGCCCCTACATCGCCTCCACCGAGCGCGCCCTGCGCCAGGCCGAGACCATGAAGCAGCCCTACCAGGCCCGCCTCCTGTCCGTACCCGAGCTGTACATGCTGACGCTCTGGCTGCACGGCGACATCACCGCCGACGCGGCCGAGGGCCGCCCCGCCGCGACCGACCTGCTCGTCCCGCTGGCGCCAGCCCCGCCCGGCATCGCCGCCCACCGTCCGCACCGGGTCGCCGAACTGCTCCCGGTCCTCACCCATCGGGTGACTCCGGCCCCACTGCTGAGTTCTCCCGCCTGAGCGCACACGACACGGCACTCTCCGTATTCCCGCGTACCCCGCCGCCGAATTCCCGGCAGCGGGGTACGTCGCTCTTTCGCGCGCCATTACGCTCGTACGAGCCATTAAGGGTTTGCGACCCGTCCGGACTAGCCCTTTCCGGCCCCCAAGAACCACCCAAAGGGACAGCCCAGTTGGGCTGAACCGTCCGCCCGGGTGATGCGTCTTGAACCTGTGAGAAGCGGTGCGGCTAAATCCCTGCGGATTGACGCCCGTAGAGCAACACTGGTTTCGAACCGACTTTCCCAACGGGGGCGGCCATGAACAGTGCTTCGAGCCGCAGGACAGACACCACAGCCATCTCACACTCCACGACAGAGCGAAAGATCCCATCAATGTGCCAGCACCAGCCACCGTGCCCGACAGCCCACTCCACCGACCGGGAGTCCGCCCGACTGATGGCGCACCACCCGGAACAGGGGTGGAGCCTGCTGTGCAACGGCGTCCTCCTCTTCGAGGACACCGGTGAGCTACTGCCCGACGGCCAGATCATCGCCCCCCACCGCCCCGCGGGCGCCGGACCGGTGATGACGGCCGCCTGACGGCCACGCACGAAGGGCAGCCTCCCGGCATCGAGGGGCGCGACGCCCGGACAACTGAACAGACAAAGAGGGGCCGGCCCGCAGACACTCGCTGCGAACCGGCCCCGACGTGTGTCCGAGGGCGACTACTCCTCGTAAGCGTCCAGCGGCGGGCAGGAACAGACCAGGTTCCGGTCACCGAAGGCCTGGTCGATCCGGCGTACCGGCGGCCAGTACTTGTCGGCCGCCGAGACCCCGGCCGGGAAGACCGCCTCCTCGCGCGTGTAGGCGTGCGTCCACTCCCCGCTCAGCGCGGCGGCGGTGTGCGGCGCGTTCCGCAGCGGGTTGTCGTCGGCCGGCCACTCGCCCGCGCCGACCTTCTCGATCTCGCCGCGAATGGCGATCATCGCCTCGCAGAACCGGTCCAGTTCGCCCAGGTCCTCGGACTCGGTCGGCTCGATCATCAACGTCCCCGCCACCGGGAAGGACATCGTCGGCGCGTGGAAGCCGTAGTCGATGAGCCGCTTGGCGATGTCGTCGACGCTCACGCCCGTGGCCTTGCTGATCGGCCGCAGATCGATGATGCACTCGTGCGCGACGAGCCCGCCGGGCCCGGTGTAGAGCACCGGGTAGTGCGGCTCCAGCCGCTTGGCGATGTAGTTGGCGCTCAGCACGGCCACCTGCGTGGCCCGCTTGAGCCCCTCGCCGCCCATCAGCCGGACGTACGCCCACGAGATCGGCAGAATGCCCGCCGAACCCCAGGGAGCCGCCGAGATGGGCCCCACGCCCGTCTCGGGCCCGGCAGCGGGCTGCAGGGGGTGATTGGGCAGATACGGCGCGAGATGCGCTCGTACGCCTACCGGGCCCACCCCCGGACCGCCACCGCCGTGCGGGATGCAGAACGTCTTGTGCAGATTCAGATGCGAGACGTCCCCACCGAAGTGCCCCGGCTTGGCCAGCCCCACCAGCGCGTTGAGGTTGGCCCCGTCGACGTACACCTGCCCACCGGCCTCGTGCACCTGTGCGCAGATGTCGGCGACATGCTCCTCGAACACGCCGTGCGTCGAGGGGTACGTGATCATCAGCACCGACAGCTCGTCGCGGTACTGCTCGATCTTCGCCCGCAGATCCTCGACGTCGATCTCGCCGTCCCCGGCGGTCTTCACGACGACGACCTTCATCCCGGCCATGACGGCGCTGGCCGCGTTGGTCCCGTGCGCGGACGACGGAATCAGACAGACCGTCCGCTGCTCGTCGCCGTTGGCGCGGTGGTATCCGCGTACGGCGAGCAGCCCGGCCAGCTCGCCCTGCGAACCGGCGTTCGGCTGGAGCGACACCTTGTCGTACCCGGTGACCTCGGCGAGTTGCTCCTCCAGCTCCCGGATGAGCGTCAGATAGCCCTGTGCCTGCTCGGCGGGCGCGAAGGGGTGCAGCTGACCGAACTCGGGCCAGGTGACCGGCTCCATCTCGGTGGTCGCGTTGAGCTTCATGGTGCAGGAGCCCAGCGGGATCATGCCCCGGTCGAGCGCGTAGTCACGGTCGGCAAGCCGGCGCAGGTAGCGCAGCATCGCGGTCTCGGAGCGGTACTGGTGGAAGACGGGGTGCGTGAGAACGTCGTCGGTGCGCAGCAACCCGTCGGGCAGCGTGTCCTCGGCGCCCGCGTCGAGCGCCTCGATGTCGCCCTCGACCCCGAACGCGGTCCAGACGGCGCCCAGGTGGGCCCGAGTGGTGGTCTCGTCGCAGGAGACGGACACCCGGTCCGCATCGACGAGATGCAGGTTCACCCCGTGCTCACGCGCGGCGGCGGCGACCTCGCCGGCCTTCCCGGGCACCCGCACGGTGAGCGTGTCGAAGTAGGCCCCGTGGACGACCTCGACACCGCCCGCCATCAGCCCTGCGGCGAGGATCGTGGCGTACCGGTGGGTCCGCCGGGCGATGGTCCGCAGCCCCTCGGGCCCGTGGTGCACGGCGTACATGCCGGCCATCACGGCCAGCAGCACCTGGGCCGTACAGATGTTGCTGGTCGCCTTCTCGCGGCGGATGTGCTGCTCCCGCGTCTGCAGGGCGAGCCGGTACGCCCTGTGCCCGTCCGCGTCCACGGAGACACCCACGAGCCGCCCGGGCAGGCTGCGCGCGAACTGCTCGCGCACAGCCATGTATCCGGCGTGCGGCCCACCGAAGCCCATCGGCACCCCGAACCGCTGGGTCGTCCCGACCGCGATGTCCGCGCCCAGCTCACCGGGCGAGGTGAGCAGTGTCAGGGCCAGCAGATCGGCGGCGACGGTGACGACGGCACCGAGCCCGTGCGCCTGCTCGACGACGGGCTTCAGATCCCGTACGGCACCGGAGGCGCCCGGGTACTGCAGCAGCACGCCGTTGATCTCGCGCCCCGCGATGTCGTCCGGGATGCCCGCGCTCAGGTCGGCGACGACGACCTCGACGCCGACGGGCTCGGCCCGAGTCTCGATCACGGCGATGGTCTGCGGCAGGGCGTCCGCATCGACGAGGAAGAGCCCCTTCTTGTTCTTGCCCATGCGCCGGGACAGCGCCATCGCCTCGGCCGCCGCGGTGCCCTCGTCGAGCAGCGAGGCGCCCGAGGTGGGCAGCCCGGTGAGGTCGGCGACCATGGTCTGGAAGTTCAGCAGCGCTTCGAGGCGCCCCTGCGAGATCTCCGGCTGGTAGGGCGTGTACGCGGTGTACCAGGCCGGGTTCTCCATCACGTTCCGCAGGATGACCGGCGGGGTGAAGGTCCCGTAGTACCCGAGCCCGATCATGGACCCGAGCACCTGGTTCCGGTCGGCCAGCGACCGCAGCTCGGCCAGCACCTCGGCCTCGGTACGGGCGCCCGGCAGATCCAGCGCGTCGGCGTTCCTGATCACATCCGGGACCGCGGCGGCAGCCAGCTCGTCGAGCGAGCCGTATCCGACCTGCGCGAGCATCTTGGCCCGGTCCTCGCGGTCGGGCCCGATGTGGCGCCGCTCGAAGGGCGTGCCCTGTTCGAGTACGGCGAGCGAAGTGCGGTGGGCGGTCATTACGGAGGCCTCCTGGTCGTTAGCGACCTTCGAGGGGCACCACGGCACGGGTGCCCGAACGGCCTCCCCCTCTGTCATCTCGACCTGAGAGCTTCACCGGGCCGCCAATGCGCTGACGTCCCGGTTTTCACCGTCGGTGAGAGCGGAGACCATGTCCTCCGCCCTGCTTTCCAGAGTGACCTCGTCCGTGCGGTACAGGGGCCTGAGAGATTCCGGGGAGGAGTTGCTCCTTCGGCGCCTCCGAGGTTCCGGAGGACTCTCCCGCACAGGGTCAGCAGCCATTGGCCAGCCTATCAGCGGCTCCACGCACAGACCTTCGAGTGGCCACCTGCCCCGATGTGCTCTTTTGTAGTGCTTACGGATGAGTTGCGACCATACGGAGGGCCCGCCGTGCAGACCGACATCGATCCGCGCAACCTGATCGGCCGCAAGGCCTTCGACCGCAACGGCACCAAGATCGGCACGATCGACGAGATCTACCTCGACGACGCGACGGGTGTACCGGAGTGGGCGGCCATACGGACCGGGCTGTTCAGCAGGGACGCCTTCGTGCCCCTGGAACCCAGCGAACTGATCGACGGCACGCTGCGCGTCCCCTTCGAGCGGTCCCTGATCAAGGACGCCCCCGACTTCGGCGTGGGCCGCCACCTCTCCCCGGAACAGGAACTCCAGCTCTACCACCACTACGGCCTCGACGTGGCGCCCCCTCCTCCGTTCCCGGACCACGACTTCGGCAAGCTGGCGGGCACGGACGAAGCCTGATCCACCGGCCCTTCGTCCGGACCGTCGGGTCTTCGCGGCCCGGAGGACACCAGCGGCAGCGGATCCGCCGGCTCCAGCGCGGGATCGTCGGTCCGGAACGTCCGCACCCGCCCCGGCTGCTCCGAGTCCGGCGTCTCGAACCGCACGGTCACCCGTCCAAGCCCACTCCCCTGCACCCACCCGTGTCCGAGATCGGCATGCCGTACGTCGTGCCCCGTGGTCCAGTGCCGCTCGGCGGGCGCCTCCTGCTCCTCGGCGGCCTCGTGCTCCGCCTCCTCAGCCGGCTCCAGCGCCGCCAACTCCCCGGCAGCCTGGGCGAACAGATCCTCCTGCGTGAAGTCGGCGAGGCCGCTCACCCCGACCCCGAGCAGTCGCACACCACCAGTCGTGTCCACGGACTCCAGCAGCCGGGCCGCCGCCTCCCGCACCACACCGGGGTCGTCCGTGGGCCCCCGGAGCGTCTCGGACCGGGTCAGCGTGGAGAAGTCGTACCGCCGCACCTTGAGGACGATGGTCCGCCCCGACAGCCCGGCCCCGCGCAGCCTCCGCACACACCGGTCTGCCAGCCGCTGCACCTCCGTCCCCACCCGGACCCGGTCGTGGATGTCCACGTCGTACGTGTCCTCGACCGACACGGACTTGGTCTCCCGCTCGGCCACCACGGGCCGCTCGTCGTGCGCCAGCGCCATCGCGTACAGCCCGTGCCCGTGCGCCTTCCCCAGCAGCCGTACGAGTTCGTCCTCGCCCGCCTCGGCCAGCTCGTCGACGGTGCTGATGCCCGCCCGCCGCAGATGGTCGCCCGTCGTCGGCCCGACCCCGGGCAGGATCCGCACCGACATCGGCCCGAGCAGCGCCCGCTCGGTCCCGGGATCGATCAGCACCAGGCCGTCCGGCTTGGCCTGCTCGGAGGCGATCTTCGCGAGCATCTTGGACGCGGCGAGACCCACCGACCCCGTGAGCCCCGTGACCGCGCGTATGTCAGTGCGCAGCTTCGCCCCCGCCAGCCGCGCCGACGCCTCGTCCCAGGCCGCTGCCCCGGCCTCCAGATCCACGAACGCCTCGTCCAGGCTGAGCGGCTCCACCAGCGGCGACAGCGCCCGCAGCAGCGCCATGACCTGCTCGCTGATCGCCCGGTAGAACCCGAACCTCGGCACGAGATACGCGGCGTTCGGCGCGAGTCGCCGTGCCTGGCCCATCGGCATCGCGGAGTGGACCCCGAACACCCGGGCCTCGTACGAACACGTCGCGACCACCCCGCGCGGTCCAAGACCGCCCACGACCACGGCTTTCCCGCGCAGACTCGGCTTGGACGCCTGCTCCGCCGAGGCGAAGAAGGCATCCATGTCGAGATGCAGGATCGTGGGCGCGTTTCTCACATGTCCGATGCTGCCCTACGCCACTGACAATGCCCCGGAGCGCCGGGGCGGGGCGGTCAGACCGCCCGGTTGCGCCGCCGTGCCAGCTCGTCCGCCGGGTTGTGCCCGACAAGCGTCTCGCCCGTGTCGACGCGCTCCCCGTGCAGCTGCGAGAGAGCGCTTTCCACATCCCGCCACACCACACCGACGGCGATACCGAAGATGCCCTGCCCGCCCTGGAGCAGCGCGTGCACCTCGTCGGGCGAGGTGCACTCGTAGACCGTCGCGCCGTCGCTCATCAGCGTCAGGCGCTCCAGATCTCGGAACTCGCACGCCCTCAGGTGCTGGACCGCCGTACGGATGTTCTGCAGTGAGACACCGGTGTCGAGAAAGCGCTTCACGACCTTCAGGACGACAACGTCCCGGAAGCTGTAGAGCCGCTGCGTCCCCGACCCGTGAGCGGGCCGCACACTCGGCTCGACCAGCCCGGTGCGCGCCCAGTAGTCCAACTGGCGGTAAGTGATGCCGGCCGCCGCACACGCCGTCGGACCGCGGTAGCCGATCTCCTCGGACGCCATGGATGTCGCCCCTCCGCCGCCTGCTACAGCCGTCGGCCGCCGCGGAACGTGATCGGCCGCGCTGCCCTGAAGCGGGTACGGGCCGCTCTCCCCCAGACCGCGTCCGGGGGCACCCCCAGCCGTACCGTCGCCGCTGCTTCTCACGCCGACCTCCGTCCTTGACCTGCCTTCTCGACGGTAGGCAGTCACCAGGGGTGCGTCAACGATCGCCACACTCGGCACGCCGAGTGATAATCACCCTAGGAGTGGTTTCCCGTACCCCACCGCGGGGAAAGGCTAGCCGAATGCGCTCCGCATGGGCCGCACGACGCTCTCACACGCCGCTGGCAATTGCCATCATCCGTGACGCCACCGGGCAAAAGACAGGCTCCACCGACCATCAGGTCCGTGGAGCCGCCCGAGCCTCGTCAACCGTCGCCGTCAGGGCTCACTGACTGTTGGTCCCGAAGTCCTCGGGAGAGATCTGGTCGAGGAACTCGCGGAACTTCTCCACCTCGTCCTCCTGCTCGTCCGGAATCGCGATCCCGGCGTCGTCGAGCACTCCGTCGCTGCCGTAGATCGGCGTCCCGGTGCGCAGCGCCAGCGCTATGGCGTCGGACGGGCGGGCGCTCACCTCGACCCCGCTGGCGAACACCAGTTCCGCGTAGAAGACACCCTCGCGCAGGTCCGTGATGCGCACTTCGGTGAGCTCCTGGCCGACGGCCTCCAGCACGTCCTTGAACAGGTCGTGCGTCAGCGGTCGTGCGGGGGCCATGCCCTGCTGGGCGAAGGCGATCGCCGTCGCCTCCCCCGGTCCGATCCAGATGGGGAGGTAGCGGTCGCCTCCCACTTCCCGCAGAAGCACGATCGGTTGGTTGGAGGGCATTTCGACCCGGACACCTACGACATCGAGCTCGTTCACACAGCAACCCTAGGCCGTGCCCGGGACGTTTGGGTAGTCGGGCACGGAACGGGTGGCCGATCCGCCCTCCGGCTTGCCCTTTCCGCTCAGGGCTGCCGCACTCCCAGCGCGATCCGCACCAGGGCCGCGTGCAGCTTCACCGTGAGCCCCGCCAGTTCCTTGCTGCGGGCCTCCGCAAGGGCCCTGGTCTGCGGATTGCGGTGGAGCCTGAGCGGGGCCACCACCTGGTCGACCAGGCCGGCCTCGCGGTCGGCGGCGGCCTTCATCACCCTCAGATGCCGTGGCTCGATCCCGAACCGCCCCAGCTCGGCGACGAGCGCGGCGACAGTGACCGTCTCCGCGTCGTACGCCCCGTCGGGCAGCGGCCCGACCAGCCCGTACGACTGCCACTCCGCGAGTTCCTCGTCACCGATCCCGGCGGCGGCGAGCAGCTCGGCCCGGCCGATCCGGACGGCCGTGGGCCCCTCGGGCTCCAGACTCGGCTCACCGTCCCGCTGACGGCCCACGGAGGGGAGCGACACGGCCTCCCCGCGCTCCATGGCGTCCAGGTACTCCCTGATCACCTTGAGGGGCAGATAGTGGTCCCGCTGCATTCTCAGGACATGGCCGAGGCGCTCGACGTCCTCCGGGCTGAACTTGCGGTACCCCGAAGGGGTCCGCTGCGGCTCGATGAGCCCCTCCGACTCCAGAAAACGGATCTTGGAGATGGTGACTTCGGGGAACTCGTCGCGCAGCGCGTTCAGCACTGTGCCGATGCTCATCAGCCCACTGTCCGCGGCGGCGATGCCGTGACCGGCACCGCCGCTCGGTGTTTGAAGCATGGACCTTCCCTGGGGTCCCTCCGGACTCGGTCCGGAGGAGGGTCAGTAGCCCCGCTGGCTCGCGTAGAACACCAGCCGGTACTTGCCGATCTGCACCTCGTCGCCGTTGTTCAGACCGACCTGGTCGATCCGCTCACGGTTGACGTACGTGCCGTTGAGGCTGCCCACGTCGGCGACGGTGAACAGGCCGTCCTGACCTCGGCGGAACTCCACGTGACGGCGGGACACGGTCACGTCGTCCAGGAAGATGTCGCTCTGCGGATGGCGCCCGGCCGTGGTCAGCTCACCGTCCAGCAGGAAGCGACTGCCCGAGTTCGGGCCACGGCGCACCACCAGAAGCGCCGATCCGAGCGGCAGGGCATCCACCGCGGCCTGCGCCTCGGGCGAGAGCATCGGCATCTGCGTCTGCCCGGTGACCTCGGCGTCGTACGCCTCGATACCGGAGATGGAGATCGTGGACGTCGTCTCCGACGGACGCTCGGGGGTGACTCCGGCCCGCAGAGGCGCACCGCAGTTGGAGCAGAAGCGGCTGTTCTCCGCGTTGCGGTTACCGCACCTCGTACACACAAGGGCCGACATCGACGGATCCTCCTGCCGCGGCTGCCCCGCCGGGGCATTGGACGCATATGGGTCGGAGGAAAACTCTCCACCCGTACTTGAGGTTGACGGTTCCCCGAAACCTATGCGCCCGGACTGGGCAGGGTCAACAGACGGCGCGCCCTGACCTCCCGGAACGTCACCGCCCGGACCGCCGACCTGGTCCCGGAACAGAGGGCGCTGACCCTCCGCGTCGGGCTGTGCGCGATGGCGGGCGGTCGCGTTGTCGCTGCCCTCTCGCGCGCTCTTGCCGAACAACTTCGCAAACAACTTCACGGGCGATTCCCCTTGACCGAAACAGACCCGCCCGTGGGGCAGGACGAACCCTGACTGCACCTACCGGTCGACCCGGACATCCTCACAACGTCCGTCTCCACCTGACAGTTTCCACCACGCACCACCCATTCGGTGCGCCGACCCCCCGCAACCTCATGCCCTCCCCGGACAGCCCCCATGCACCCCCGGTTCACTGGGAGGACGACCGAGCGTAGTCAGGCTGCTTCGCCGCTCGCAAGGCGTCCACGACGATCTTGTCCGCCCGCTCCACGGTAACGGTGGCCTGCTCCTTCTCCAGGGTCTGCACCACACCTCCGGGGATGTTGAGCGCCGGTTCGAGGTCCTGCGGCTTGCCGATGACCTTGAAACGATAGGGAGCGTCGATCTTGTTCCCGTCGACGCTCACTCCCCCGCCGTCCTCGTCCGCCAGAAAGGTCCCCGCGACGACCCGTACACCGTTGACCTGGATCGCCTCGGCGCCAGCCGCACGCAACTCCTGGATCGCGTCGAGCAGCATGTCGGCTTCGACCGTTCCCTTCGTGTCCTCGATGGTCAGCGTGATCCCGGGCCCCTGCGCGGCCACCGTGCCCGCGAGGATGCCCAGCTGCCGCTCCTTCTCGACCGTCTGCTTACGGGCCTCCTCAGCTTGGTCCGAGCTGTTCTCCAACTCGGTCCGCTGATCTTCGAGACCCTGCTTCTCGTCCTCAAGACGCTGAGTACGGTCATCCAGTTCATCGAGGATGCGTACAAGATCTTCCTGGCGCGCACCGCGCAGGGCCCCGTCGCTGTCGCTGGTGGACGCGACCTGCACCGCCAGCCCGAATCCGAGCCCGAACAGCAGCAGGGCGACGATCAGTTGGGCCCGGGTCACCCGCAGCGGCCACAGCCCGTTCACCAGTCGCTGACGGCCGGTCAGGGACGGTCCCGGCGCCTCGCCGGCCGTCACGTCCACGGCCTGCGCGTCCGAGGCCGCCGAGGGCGCGGGAGAGACCTCCTCGGGCAGTTCCTCGCGCAACCGGTTCTCGCCCGCGTCGGCCTGCTTGTCGCCGGCGCCGCTCTTGTCGTTGTCGCTCATCGGCGTCAGGCCCGGAAGACGTGCCGGCGGATCGCCGCGGCATTGGAGAAGATGCGGATACCGAGGACCACGACCACACCGGTGGACAACTGGGCACCCACGCCCAGCTTGTCGCCCAGGAAGACGATCAGCGCGGCCACGACGACGTTCGACAGGAACGACACCACGAAGACCTTGTCGTCGAAGATGCCGTCGAGCATGGCCCGCAGACCGCCGAACACGGCATCCAGAGCCGCTACGACAGCGATGGGAAGGTAAGGCTCGACGACCGCCGGAACCTCGGGCCGGACCAACAATCCAGCCACGACTCCCACGACGAGGCCCAGTACCGCGATCACGATGTGCCCTTCTCTGTCTCTGTACTCGGTGTCTCTGTACTCGGTTGTGCTGTACGTACGATCACACTCGGTGCGGCAGGCAGCCGGAGGTCGCCCTCCACGGAGATGCTGGTCCGGATGTCGAAGTTCTCCTGCAGCGCGGCCAGATACAGTCCGTCGGCGCTGTCCTGGAACCTGCTGCTCAGCCTCTTGCCGTCCCCCACCGCGAGCACCGTGTACGGCGGCACGAGCGGCTTGTTGTCGACCAGTATCGCGTCTCCCGCAGCCCGGATCGCCGACAGAGCCGTCAGCCGCTGCCCGTTGATCGCGATGGCCTCGGCGCCCGACTGCCAGAGCCCGTTGACGACCCGCTGCATGTCCCGGTCGCGCACCCGCCCGGTGTCGGAGAACCCCGAGGTCTCGCGCGCGTCCCCGCCGGCACCGGTGCTGGCTTCCTTCGCGTCGTCGACGACGAGCTTCACACCCGGCCCGTGCACCTCGGTCGCACCCGACAAAATGCCTACCAGGTCGGCCTGTTCACTGCCGCCGCCCGACTTCAGCGCCGCACGCTGACGCGCGCTGACATCGTCGCGCAGCTGGTCGACCGACTCCTCCAGCTTGTCGGCCGCCTCCGTCTCGCGGTCGATGCGGTCGATCAGTTCCTCGCGCTCCTTGGCGATCGCGGGCGCCGCCACCCGCGCCTGCGCGGCTCCCACGGTCACCACGAGAGCGGCGAGCACCAGCCCTGCGGCCAGGCCCAGCTTCGCCCTGAGCGGCCTCGGCAGACCGCCGTCGCCCGCGGCCTTCTTCCGCTCGGCCGCCTCGGCATACCCCTCGTCGAGGCTGTGGTCCATGACATTGGTGAGCAGCGACATGGACGCGTCCGGGCGGGAACGGCTCGTGGGGATGCTCCGAACGGGGGGCTGCTGCGGCATGCCGCACATCGTCCCACGTCGCGACCACTGCCTCCGAACGGCCCCACCGACGTGCCGGACAGGCCCCATTGGGGGCTCCTGTCCGGCACGCGCGCGTGGACCTCGATTCAGCGACCGGCGCCGTCCACAACGGTGGCCCACTCGTCGAGCAGTGCCTGAGCGGAGGCGTCGTCAGGCCCTTCGGCCCACAAATGCGTGACGGCTTCCGCCGGGTCGGGCAGAACCATCACCCACCGCCCGTCGGTCTCGACCACCCGCACCCCGTCGGTCGTGTCGACGAACCGCTCTCCGGCCGCCTCGACAACCCGCCGCATGACAAGTCCCTTGACGGCCCAGGGAGTCGCCAGATCCCGCTTCAGGACATGCGCCCGCGGAATCCTGGCATCGATCTGGCTGAGCGTGAGCTGCGTCCGCGCGACCAGCCCGATAAGCCGTACGAAGGCTGCCGATCCGTCGAACACACTGCTGAACTCCGGCACGATGAACCCACCGCGTCCGTCCCCGCCGAAGATGGTCGACTCATCGCGCCCGACCCGGGTCAGATCGTCGGGTGACGTCGTCGTCCACTCGACCTGGGTCCCGTGATAGGCGGCCACCTGCTCGGCGATACGGGTAGTGGTCACCGGCAGCGCCACCCGCCCGCTACGGCGTTCTGCGGCCACCAGATCCAGCATGACGAGCAGCGCCCGGTCGTCCTCGATGATCCGCCCCTTCTCGTCGACGAGCGAAAGCCGCTCGCCCACCGGGTCGAATCGCACTCCGAAGGCGGCCCGCGCGGACGCCACGATCTCCCCGAGCCGCACCATCCCGGACCGCCGGGTGTCCGCGGACTCCGTCGGCCTGGACTCGTCGAGACCGGGATTGATGGTCAGCGAATCGACACCGAGCTTCCCGAGCAGACTGGGCAGCACAAGCCCCGCACTGCCGTTGGACGCGTCGACGACAACCTTGAGCCCGGACTCAGCGATCCCGGTCGTATCGACATTCCGCAGCAACGACCCGGTGTACGAGTCGAACACACTGGCCGGGAAATGCAGATCCCCGATCTCCCCGGGGAACGCCCGCCGGTATTCCTGCCGCGCAAAGACCCGATCGAGCTTCCGCTGACTGGCCTGCGAAAGGTCGGCCCCCTGCCCGTCGAAGAACATGATGTCGACGGAATCAGGCACCCCGGGCGTAGTCCGGATCATGATCCCGCCGGCACTCCCCCGAGCGGTCTGCTGCCGCGCCACCGGCAGCGGTACGTTCTCCAGGTCCCGTACGTCGATGGCGCTGGCCTGCAGCGCGGAGATGACGGCCCGCTTCAGTGCCCGGGCACCACGGGAGTGGTCGCGGGCGGTGGTGACGGTGGACCCCTTCTTCAAGGTGGTCGCGTAGGCACCGGCCAGTCGCACCGCCAGTTCGGGAGTGATCTCGACGTTGAGGATTCCGGACACTCCGCGGGCGCCGAAGAGATGCGCCTGCCCTCTGGATTCCCAGATCACCGAGGTGTTGACGAAGGCGCCGGCCTCGATCGTCTTGAACGGGTAAACGCGTACGTTCCCCTGGATGATCGATTCTTCACCGACGAGACACTCGTCGCCGATGACCGCGCCGTCCTCGATCCGGGCCGCGCGCATGATGTCGGTGTTCTTCCCGATGACGCAGCCGCGCAGATTGCAGTGCTGACCGATGTACACGTTGTCGTGCACCACGGCCTTGTGCAGAAAGGCCCCGCTCTTCACGACGACGTTCGAGCCGACAACGGTGTGCTCGCGGATTTCCACGCCGGCCTCGACCTTGGCGTAGTCCCCGATGTAGAGCGGCCCTCGGAGAACGGCATCGGGATGCACCTCGGCGCCCTCCGCGACCCACACTCCGGGCGAGATCTCGAAGCCGTCCAGCTCGACGTCGACCTTGCCCTCCAGGACGTCGGCCTGCGCCTTCACGTAGCTTTCATGCGTACCGACGTCCTCCCAGTAGCCCTCGGCGATATAGCCGTAGACCAGCCGACCTTCCTTCATCAGCTGGGGGAAGACGTCACCGGACCAGTCGACGGAGACATCGGCCTCGACGTAGTCGAAGACCTCGGGCTCCATGACGTAGATGCCGGTGTTCACGGTGTCGGAGAAGACCTGTCCCCAGGTCGGTTTCTCGAGGAAGCGCTCGACCTTGCCCTCCTCGTCGACGATGGTGATGCCGAATTCCAGTGGATTCGGCACCCTCGTCAAACAGACAGTGACGAGCGCACCCTTTTCCTTATGGAAATTGATCAGCTCGGTGAGGTCGAAGTCGGTCAGGGCATCACCGGAGATGACGAGGAAAGTGTCGTCCTTCAACGCCTCTTCGGCGTTCTTGACGCTTCCGGCAGTACCGAGTGGCTTCTCCTCATTGGCATAGGTCAGCTCCATCCCGAGCTCCTCGCCGTCACCGAAGTAGTTCTTGACGAGTGAGGCGAGGAACTGGACAGTAACGACTGTCTCGTTGAGCCCATGCCTTTTGAGCAGCCGCAGCACGTGCTCCATGATCGGCCGATTGGCCACTGGCAGGAGCGGCTTGGGCATGCTTGAGGTCATTGGGCGAAGGCGTGTGCCTTCGCCTCCGGCCATCACGACGGCCTTCATGTCGGAAGCGTCCTCCTTGAAGAGACGACGGTCTAGCCGACTTCACCCGTCCAGATTGTCCCGCACTTTGCCGACGCGGGCCATCGAGGCACTACAGCTGCCCAACCGGCGAGCTCAATCGGCCATGGCGTCCGCACGAACCAGTCGGCGGACTTGTACCACGTAGAGGACTCCTGCCCACCAGTAGAGCGTTGTACCCCATCCTGCGAACGCCCATCCGAAAATAGCAGCGAGTGACGAGAGCCACCCACTTCCGTCACTGAGCAGAAGCAACGGGAAGGCATACATCAAGTTGAAGGTAGCGGCCTTCCCCAGGAAGTTCACCTGCGGCGGCGGATACCCGTGACGCCTGAGGATACCCACCATCACCAACAGAACCAGCTCTCGCGCCAGCAGTGCAGCGGTCAACCAGATCGGCAGAATCTCGCGCCAGGTCAGACCGACCAGAGTCGAGAGAATGTAGAGCCGGTCGGCCGCGGGATCGAGGAGCCGGCCAAGACTGCTGATCTGGTTCCAGCGCCGCGCGAGCTTGCCGTCCAGATAGTCGCTGACCCCGCTCAGCATCAGTACGAGGAGCGCCCAGCCGTCGCTCTTCGGACCACCGAACTCGGGTCGAAGGATCAGCCACAGAAAGACAGGCACGCCGACAAGGCGCGCCATGCTGAGGATGTTCGGGATGGTGAGGACCCGTTCTGTCTGGACGCGGGTCTCCTGGACCTCCACCCGGGGGCCTCCTGTGGGAAATGAGCCAACGATGCCCCCTGACCCTACCTCAACGCAAAAAAGCTCCGGCTCTCGGGCAGTGTGCCCAAGAGCCGGAGCTATAAAAGGAGTTCGGCGGTGTCCTACTCTCCCACAGGGTCCCCCCTGCAGTACCATCGGCGCTGTAAGGCTTAGCTTCCGGGTTCGGAATGTAACCGGGCGTTT
>NZ_JBSFDA010000174.1:0-21306 GCF_053593675.1 Streptomyces sp. NPDC002156
GGCCTGGGCGTCCGGCTTGTGGACGCCCGCCCAGCTCGGCCGCGCACAGGACCGACTCGAACCGGTCGCGGACGCCGAGCACGCGCGGCTTGCGGAACCCCACCACGCTGACCCAAATCTGCTGTGCGACCATTCCGGCCATGAGGAGCGCGATACCCACGAGGAATCCAGCGACCGCCTGATACACCCGTCGCCGGGTGTACGTGCGCAGCCCGCTTCCCTCAAGCGCTGTCGCGAACTTGGGGTCTTCGGCGTACAGCGCTCGCTCCATCTGCTCAAGCATTCGCTGCTCGTGCTCCGAGAGCGGCACGGAGTCCTCCTCATCGTGCAGTCGCCGGGGCGACCGGGGGTCCCCTTCAGGATAGGCAGGGAATCGCCCCCGTGAAACCCGCCCCTCTACGCCAATTGGCAACCGGAATCCGCCATGGCCGTCCCGGTTCGCTGAAGCGTTCATTCCCCAGCAACCGGCCCGTCATGCCGAGCGGTCTCCCTCGATCATACGGCTCCGGGCGCCCGATCGGGGGGCCTGTGGCGTACTCCATGTGCGGCCGCGCCCCTGATCAGCGGTCCGCCGCCGGAGGGGGCTCAGAGCTCGGCGGCACCCGGCGTCTCGCCGAGCACGTGAAGCTGCGTGGCCACGGAGTGAAAGGCGGCCTGCTCGGCCGCCGCGGCCTCCAGTTTCAGCAGGGCGTCCAGGGCTCCAGGCTCGGTGTCCACGAGGACGCCGGGCACCAGGTCGGCGAAGATCCGCACACCGTGCACGGCACCCACGCTCAGGCCCGCGCCCTCGACGAGCGCGGTGAGCTGTTCGGCGGTGAAACGGTGGGGTACGGGGTCACCCTCGCCCCAGCGGCCGTTCGGGTCGTCGAGCGCCCGCATGGCCTCCTTGAAGTGCCCGGCGAGGGCCCGCGCGAGCACGGCGCCGCCGAGGCCCGCGGCGAGCAGGCTGAGGACGCCCTCGGAGCGCAGAGCCGCCACCACGTTGCGGACGCCCTCGGCGGGGTCGTCCACGTACTCCAGGACGCCGTGGCAGAGCACCGCGTCGTAGCCGCCGCGCTCGACGACGTCGAAGAGGCCGTGGGCGTCGCCCTGGACGCCCCGGACGCGGTCGGCGACGCCGGCCTCGGCGGCCCGGCGCTCCAGTGCGAAGAGCGCGTTGGGGCTGGGGTCGACGACGGTGACACGGTGGCCGAGGCGGGCGACGGGCACCGCGAAGTTGCCGCTGCCGCCTCCGGTGTCGAGGACGTCCAGCGACTCGCGCCCCGTGGTTTTGACCTGCCGTTCCAGGGCGTCCTGAAGGACGTCCCAGACCACGGCTGTACGGAGAGAAGCGCGGGGGCGCATCGGGTCCGACACGGCAGTTGACTCCTCGGCGCGGCACCGCCGCTTGTGCGGCGGAGCGAACGGGGCGCCTTCCCGGCCCCGGTGGGCTGCGGAAAGGCTGCGGCTTCCCCACCTTATTGCCTCCGGTGACATACCCGGCCATCCGTCTCAGCCCGCGTCCGGGACGCCCCGGTCCCCTGCCTGTGCGGGGCCCGGCTCCGGGCGTGCGTCGGCGTCGCGGCGGGCTGTGGCAGCACGGGCTGGAGGACGAGCATCCACTCGACATCGCCTCCGGTGACATACCCCGTCTCAACCTGCGTCGGGGACGCCCCGGTCCCCGTCCTGTCGGCGTCCGGGCTCCGGGGGCATCTCCGGGTCCTGGCGGGGCTGTGGAAGCACCGGCTGGAGGACGAGCATCCGCTCGACGAGGCGCAGGAACATCGCCACGTCGCGTATCAGGTCGTCGGCGTCGCGGTTGCTGGCCGCGCCTTGGATGCCCGCCTCGGCGCGGGCGCGGCGGCGGGCGCCGGAGGCGAACAGCACGCTCCACTCGGCGAGTTCGGGCGCTATCTCGGGGAGCACCTCCCAGGCGCTGCGGATGCGTGCGCGGCGCCTGGAGGTGGGTTCGGGGCGGCCCCGGGCGGCGAGCACCGCGGCGGCGGTGCGCAGGGCGGCGAGGTGGGCGGTGGCGTACCGCTCGTTCGCGGTCTCCAGGACGGCGGCCTCGTCGAGTCCGGCGCGGGCCTGGGCGAGCAGGTCGAGGGCGGCGGGCGGGGCCGTGGCCCGGCGGAGCACGGGGTGCACGTCGCCCGCCGGTCCGGTCAGTGAGGGGGCAGGGCCGGGGGCGCGGCGCCGACGGGCGGCGGCTGCGTTCGAGCTGGCCATGACGAACCTCCTGTCGTCTGTGTGACGGCACGTCCCGACGGGAGGTGCCGTATGTGCCCATCGTGAGGTATGCCACTGACAATCCGTTCTGACCTGGTCTTTTGCTTCGATCGAAGGTTCGAGTTAGTTTTTGCACTGACCAGTCAGTGCAAAAATATCGGTACAGAAAATTGGGGGAGCTGTGGACGGTCCGCACGGGCTCGGGATGGCCACCCGGGGCTTCGGGCTCAAGGGGCCTCGCGGCTGGGCGTTCCGTGAGGTGTGCCTCGACGCGGCGCCCGGCTCGCTGATCGCGGTGGAGGGGCCGTCCGGATCCGGGCGCACCTGCCTCCTGCTCGCGCTCACGGGCCGGATGAGGGCCACCGAGGGGTCGGCCACGGTCGGGCACTGGAGCCTGCCCAAGCAGCTGGCGGCGGTGCGTCGTGCGAGCGCGCTCGCACACGTCCCCGGTGTCACCGACCTCGACCCCGCCCTCACGGTCGGCGAGCACCTGCGGGAACGGGCGCTGCTGGAGCGCCGGTTCGGCGGTTCCCTGCGGGGGCTGCTGCGGCCACGTGCGGAACGGGCGGGCGAGGCGAGGCTGCGCGTGGACACCGCGCTGACGGCCGCCGGTCTCGACCGCGAGGCCCTGCCCAAGGGCTCCCGGACCGCCGTACGCGATCTGGAGCGGCTGGAGGCGCTGCGGCTGTCCGTGGCGCTGGCCCTGGTCGGCGGGCCGGGGCTGCTGGGGGTGGACGACGCCGATCTGAAGCTGTCGGCCGCCGAACGGGCCGAAGTGTGGGCGCTGTTGCGGTCCCTCGCCGAGGCCGGGACGACCGTCGTGGCGGTGTGCAGCGAGGCTCCCGAGGGGGCGGTCGTGGTGTCGACGGCGCCCCAGGGGAAGCCGACGGAGACTCATGGGAAGGAGACGGTGGATGCGCTCCCCGCGACTGGCCGCGCTTGAGCTGAGGCGTTTCGGCCGGGGCAGGCTCCCGCGCGCGGCCCTTGCCTCGCTCCTGCTGCTGCCGCTGCTGTACGGCGCCCTGTACCTGTGGTCCTTCTGGGATCCGTACGGCAGGCTCGACCGGATACCCGTGGCGCTCGTGAACGACGACAAGGGTGCGAGCGTCGCCGGGAAGAAGCTCGCCGCCGGTGCCGACATCGTCAAGGGGCTGCGCGACAGTGACACCTTCGAGTGGCACGAGGTGAGCGCGGCCGAGGCCCGGGAGGGCGTCGAGGACGGCACGTACTACCTGTCGCTGACCATGCCGGTCGACTTCAGCAAGCGGATCGCGTCCAGTTCGGGCGACTCCCCGGAGACGGGCGCGCTCCAGGTGCGGACGAACGACGCCAACAACTACATCGTCGGGCAGATCTCCCGGACGGTGTTCGGCGAGGTGCGTACGGCCGCCTCCACGAAGGCGTCGCGGTCGTTCCTGGACCGGATCTTCGTCTCGTTCTCCGACATCCACGGGGAGACCGTGAAGGCCGCCGAGGGCGCCGACACGCTCACGGGTGGAATCGACAAGGCCGAGCAGGGGTCCAAGGATCTCGCCGACGGGCTGAAGGACGCCGAGGCGGGCAGCGGCAAGCTGGTCACGGGGCTGAAGAGGCTCGACACCGGCGCGGGCGATCTGGCCGACGGTTCACGGCAGGTCGCGGCGGGCACGCAGACGCTCGCCGACAGGGTCCACGGGGTCTCGGACCGGCTGGGGCCCTTCCTCAGGGACAACGAGAAGACCATTGGGGACACCGCTCGGCTGGTCGCCGACTCGGCCGGTACGGTCCGGCGCAACCTCGGCACCCTGGTGAAGGCCGCCCCGGCCGCCGCCAAGGGCGCCCACGCGGCCTCCGACACCCTGGACGGGGTCTACAGGGCGCGCTGCGAGACCGCGGTGCTGCCCGATGCCGCGTGCGCCGACCTGAAGAAGGCCCGGCAGGCGGCGTCGGACGTGGCGACGGTCGCCGACGACGTCAACACGCTGATCGCCGACCAGAACGGCGATCTGGACAGACTCGACCAGCATCTCGCCACCCTCCAGAAGCAGGCCCAGGCGCTCGCCGACCGCGCCCCGCGCCTCTCCGAGGACCTCGACGACGCCGTCCGCAAGGTCGACGAGCTGAACGAGGGGGCCGCACAGGTCGCCGCGGGAGCAAAGAAACTGCACACCGGGCTCTCCACCGCCAAGGCCGGCGCGGTCGCCCTGGACACGGGCGTCGGCGACCTCAAGGCGGGCGCGGACACGCTCTCCGGAGGCATGTTCAAGCTCGTCGACGGCTCCGGGAAGCTCGCCGGCGGACTGCACGACGGCGCCGCGCAGATCCCCGACTACGACCGCCAGGACCGCGACGCGCGCACCGAGGTGATGTCCGACCCGGTCCGACTCGCCTCCCAGGACCTGCACAAGGCGCCCAACTACGGCACCGGGTTCGCCCCGTACTTCATCCCGCTGTCCCTGTGGGTGGGGGCGATGGTCGCCTACATGCTGATCCCGCCGCTCAACCGGCGGGCGCTCGCCGCGGGGGCCTCGGCCTGGCGGATCACGCTGGCGGGCTGGCTGCCGGTGGCCGCCCTGGGCGTGCTCCAGACCGTGGCCCTGATGTCCGTACTGCACTGGGCGATCGGCCTGGAGATGGTGCGTGCGGCCGGGACGGTGGGCTTCCTGTTCCTGGTCACGGCGTGTTTCGCGGCGATCGTCCAATGGCTGAACGCGCGCTTCGGAGCGGCGGGCCGGATTCTCGTACTCGCCTTCCTGATGCTCCAGTTGACGTCGGCGGGCGGCACCTATCCCGTGCAGACCAGCCCCGACTTCTTCAACGCGATCCATCCCCTCATGCCGATGAGCCACGTCGTCGAGGCCCTGCGCAGGCTCATCACGGGCGGTGGGCTCGGCCCCGTGTGGCAGGCGTGTGCGGTGCTGGCCGCGTTCACGGCGGGCGCCCTCGCGCTGACCGCCGTGTCGGCCCGGCGCAGGCAGGTGTGGACCCTGGACCGGCTGCACCCGGAGTTGAGCCTGTGACGTCTCGTCAGCGTGGGCCCGGTGTTCCTGTGAGAATCAGGGACATGGAACGCAGCAGCACCCCGTCGGGCGGCAGTACACGCCGCGAGGCCACCCGGCAGAAGCTCTACGAGGCCGCCGTCACGCTCATCGCCGAACAGGGCTTCTCCGCCACCACGGTGGACGAGATCGCCGAGCGGGCCGGGGTCGCCAAGGGCACGGTCTACTACAACTTCGCGAGCAAGTCCGTCCTCTTCGAGGAGTTGCTGCGGCACGGCGTGGAACTCCTCACGGCCTCCCTACGGGAGGCGGCGGAGCAGACCGAGCGGGACGGCGGCACCAAGGTCGACGCCCTGGACGCGATGATCCGGGCCGGGCTGGTCTTCATCAGCCGCTACCCGTCCTTCACCCAGCTCTACGTGGCCGAGCTGTGGCGCACCAACCGGAGCTGGCAGTCGACCCTGATGGTGGTCAGACAGCAGGCGGTGGCGGTCGTCGAGGGCGTCCTGCGCGAGGGGGTGGCGGGCGGCGAGCTGAGCGACGAGATCGACGTCCCGCTGACCGCGGCGGCCCTGGTCGGCATGGTTTTGGTCGCCGCCCTGGACTGGCAGTCCTTCCAGCCGGAACGCTCCCTGGACGACGTCCACTCGGCGCTGTCCCGGCTGCTCCAGGGGCGGGTGGGCGGCAACCGCTGAGCGAGCGGGTCGGGCACATCGGGTCTGGGCGCACAGGAAAGCGCCGGTCCGATGTGGCCGCGTCCCCCGCGGGCCACCTCGAACCGGCGCTTCCTTCCTGCTCCCCCGTTTTCCCCGTTCCCCCGTGTTCCCCCGTTGGCCCCCGTGCGGTCGCTTCCCCGGGTCCCCCGGTGTCTCGCTCCCGCCGACGGATCGGCGGAAGGAGCGGTCCAGGGCGCCGGCACCGTTCCGCCGCCCCGTGTCGGCGGTTCCGGAGCCGTGCCCTTTTCCGTGTCTCCACTCTCTCGTTCCCGCAGGTCGCGGCCCATCCGTGCGCGTACTCATCTCTTCCCCTAGGTACGTGTACTCAGCACTGCGCACTCAGCCCCAGGACGCGCCGTTGCCGACTGGTTACGATCGCGGGCGTGTCGGTACTCCCTTTGGTCTTCACGAGTGGCTGGGCCAGCGGCATCAACGCGTACGCGGTGGTGCTGCTGCTCGGCGTCTTCGGCGCGACCGGGCTGACGGACGAGGTCCCCGAGTCGCTGCAACGGCCCGAGGTGCTCGTCGCGGCGGGCGTGCTGTTCCTGTGCGAGGCGGTCGCCGACAAGATCCCGTACGTCGACTCGATGTGGGACGCGGCGCACACCGTGATCCGGCCGGTCTCCGGGGCCGTCGTCGGGGCGCTGCTGGCCGGGCAGAGTGGTTCGCTGTCCGATCTGACGGCGGGCGCGATCGGCGGTTCGACGGCGCTGGCCAGCCACGCGGTCAAGGCCGGGACGCGGATGGCGGTCAACACCTCGCCGGAGCCCTTCAGCAACGTGATCGTGAGCTTCGCCGAGGATCTCGGGGTCGGCGGCATCGTGACGTTCGCGATGTTCAACCCGGAGGCGGCGGCGGTCATCGCGGGCACGCTGCTGCTCGCCGGGCTGGTCGTGCTGTTCTTCCTGGTCTCCCGGATCAGACGGTTCCTGCGGCGCCGGGCCCAACGCCGCGAGGAGAGACGGCTTGTCAGTGGGGGCGGATAAAGTCCCTGGCATGGCACAAGTTGCGGTGATCGGCGCCGGGATGGGCGCGATGGCGGCCGCTGCCCGGCTGGCCGTCGCGGGCCACCGGGTGGCGGTGTACGAGCGTGGGGAGACGTACGGCGGAGCGGTGCGCCGCTTCGAGCGCGACGGCTTCTCCTTCGACACGGGTCCGGGGCTGTTCACCCTGCCCGCGGTCTACCGCGACCTGTTCGTCAAGACCGGCAAGCAGCCTCTGGAGGACTGCGTCGAGCTGGTCCAGGTCGACCCGTCCTCGCGGCACGTCTTCCCGGACGGCACGGCGGTCTCCTTGCCGAACGCGTCCCGCGCGGGCGTCGTCCAGGCCCTGGACGCGGCTCTGGGGGCCGGGACGGGCGACCGCTGGGGCAGCTTCCTGGTCAGGGCGCGCGATGCCTGGGACCGCACCCGCAGACCGCTCCTGGAGGAGCCCCTGTGGGACGAGTGGCATGTCCTGGGCGGGCGCGAGCCCTATCCGGCGGTCCCTCAGAAGCGGCTGCTGCGCAGCACCCGCAGGGCCGGCACGCTCGCCGAGGTCGGCGCCTGGGAGCTGCGCGACCCGCGTCTGGCCGCCCTCCTGGAGAGCCACGCCCTGGAGTTCGGCCTCGATCCCCGGGACACCCCGGCGAGCGCGGCCGTGCTGCCGTACATGGAGCACGCCTTCGGCACCTGGTATGTCCGGGGCGGCGTCCGGGAGTTGGCGCGTGCCGTGTACGAGCGGTGCGTGGACCGGCGGGTCGAGTTCGTCTTCGGCGCCGAGGTCACGGGCATCGTCGAGAAGGACGGCCGGGCGGCGGGGGTCGTTCTGGCCGACGGCACGGTGACGGAGGCGGACCATGTCGTCGCGGGCGTGGACCCCGTACGGCTGAGGGGGCTGACGGAGCATGTGCTCGACGAGGAGGGCGATGTGATGTCCGACACGTCGACGCCGTCGCCGGGCACGTTCACCGTGCTGCTGGCCCTGCGCGGGGCCTGTGAGGCGGGTACGGCACATCGCACGGTCGTGCACACGCCCGGCCGCGAGGCCGAGTTGGACTGGGTCGGCGGGGAGGGACACGGCCCGGTGACCCCCACCGTCACCGTGCTGCGGCCCGACGATCCCGCGCTGCAGCCCGACGCGGAGCACGAGTCCGTGGTCCTGACGGCGGTGGCACCGCCCAAGGGCGACTGGGCGGCGGACGGTTCTGCGGAACGCTTCGCGGACCTGATGATCGACGCGGCCGGGACGGCCGTCCCCGGGCTGCGCGAACGCGTCCTGTGGCGGGAGATACTGACACCCGGCCGGAGCGCGGACGAGACGGGCGCCTTCCTCGGGGGCGTTCCGGCGCCGTCCCTCGCCAGCGGGAAGGGCGACTTCCTGCATCCCGCCAACAGCACCCGGCTGCCGGGGCTGTACCGCGTGGGCGGCTGGTCGCACCCGGGAGGCGGGCTTCCGCACGCGGGGATGTCGGGCGCGCTGGTGGCGGGGCTGATCGTGGAGGGACCGGACTTCATGGGCTCGCAGTGAGCCCATGAACACGCCCCGGCAGGGCAGCCGTCCTCAGAAGCGGTACTGCTGCTCGTCGTAACCGTTGCCGTGCGTCTGCCCGTTGCCGTTGCCCTGGCCGTCGCCGTTGTCCTGGTAGTACTGCTGCTCCGGCGGGAGTTCACCGCCGAACGGGTCGTCGGTGTTGCGCTGCTGCGGGACCCAGACGCCGTTCCCCGGAGTCTCGCCGTAGCCGCCGTTGCCGTACTGGTCCTGGGTGTAGCCCTGCTGGCCGTACTGCTGCTGGTCGTAGCCGGCGTCGTACGAGGTGCCGCCGTAGCCCTGGCCGATGTACGGGTCGGAGTAGGCGGCGTACTGCTGCTGGCCCGAGGCGTCGTAGCCGTACTGCTGCTGGTCGTAGCCCGTGTAGCCGTCGTACCCGTAGTTCTGGTCGGTGCCCTGGGCCGCCGTCGCGTACGACTGGTCCTGGCCCGCGCCCGCGTAGGACTGGTCCTGGCCGGTCGCCGCCGCGTAGGCCGCGTCGCTGTATATGCCGTACGAGCCGGTGTCGTCGGGGAGGGGCTGCGGTTCGTAGACGGCCGCGCTGTCGGCGGCCATGGGCCGGCCGGATCGGGCGGGGGTGAAGACGTCGTCCCGGTCGTAGTCGCGGTCGAAGTCCCCGCTCTGGCGGTACGTTCCGGCACCGGTGTCGTAGGCGTCGTTCCCGAAGCCGCCGGCAGAGGTGTCGGGGAAGTCCGCGTCGGCGCCCTTGCCCGGTCCGTACGCGCCCTCGGACGCCTCGAGGTCGGAGACCTCCAGGCTCGGGTCCTTGTACTCCCCCTCGCCACGGTCCTTGCCCTTGCCGAAGCGGGCGAGGAAGCCCGGGCGGCCCGCGACGGCCCAGCCGGCCGAGAAGCCGCTGCGGAACGACAGCGTGACGTAGGTCTGCCCGACCGCGAAGGCCGCGGCGCCCAGGCCGATGACCGGCACCGACGGGATGAGCACGCCGAGGACCACGCCGAGGAAGCCGACGAAGGCCAGCAGTCGCCAGCGCAGCCGCGCCTTGTACTGCAACAGCACTTCGCCGAGCAGCCACAGCGCGACGACGCCGAACGCGATGTAGAGGACCGTCCAGCCCATGTACGCCCCTCTCCCAGTGACCGCTACGCAGTGTGTCGTACGCCGGTGCGGCCGGTCTAGGCCCGCTGTGGGTGGTGCAGACCCAGGTTCTCGTAGATTTCCAGCGATGCCGTGGAGTTGTTCAGCGTAATGAAGTGCAGTCCGGGGATTCCCTCGGCCAGCAGTCGCGCGCAGAACTCCGTGGCGAACTCGATGCCAATGGAGCGTACAGCCGCCGCGTCGTCTTTGGCTGTGAGGATCCGCTCTTTCAGAGCCGAGGGGATCGCCGCGTTGCTGAGCTGCGGCAACCGCTCCAGCATCCGCACGCTGGTCACGGGCATGACCTCGGGGATGACCGGGGTCGGACAACCCGCCGCCGCGACCGCGTCACGCAGCCGCAGATACGACTCCGGGTGGAAGAACATCTGGGTGATCGCGTAGTCGGCGCCGGCCCGGCACTTGTCGACGAAGTGCGTGACGTCCGTGTCCCGGTCCGGGGAGCGCGGGTGCGTCTCGGGGAAGGCCGCGACACCTACGCAGAAGTCGCCCGACTCCTTGATGAGGCGCACGAGTTCGGCTGCGTACGTCAGACCGCTCGGGTGCGGTACCCACTCGCCCATCGGGTCGCCGGGCGGGTCGCCGCGCACGGCCAGGATGTTACGGATGCCCGCGTCCGCGTACTGGCCGATGATGTTGCGCAGTTCGGCGATGGAGTGGTTGACCGCGGTGAGGTGGGCGACCGGGGTGAGCGTCGTGTCGGAGACGATCTGCTGGGTCTCCTTGACCGTGCCCGCGCGCGTCGACCCGCCGGCGCCGTACGTCACGGACACGAAGTCCGGGGCAACCGCCTCGACCCTCCTGAGCGCGTTCCACAGGTTCCGTTCGCCCTTGGGTGTTTTCGGCGCCGAGAACTCGAAGGAGAACGTGGTCTTGCCGGAGGCGAGCATGTCACGCACAGTGCGTGCGTGGTCAGTCCTGGTGGACGCGGTTCCGAGGGCCATACCCGAAGGTTAGTCAGGGGGCGGCGGTCCCCCAACCGGATGGCGGAAATTTGCCCCGGATTGTCGGCTTGTTGTCCACCCCTCGGACACCCTCGCGACGAACGCCTACGCCGAACGCAGACGCTTGGCGAACTCCGCCGCCGCCGCGCCCGGGTCGTCCGCCTCGGTGATCGCCCGTACGACGACGACCCGGCGGGCGCCCGCCTCCAGCACCTCGTCCAGATTGCCGAGGTCGATGCCGCCGATGGCGAACCAGGGGCGTTCGGTGCTTAGCCCGGCCGTGTACCGGACCAGGTCGAGGCCGGGGGCGTGGCGGCCCGGTTTGGTGGGGGTCGGCCAGCAGGGGCCCGTGCAGAAGTAGTCGACGCCCTCCTGGACGGCGGCTGCCGCGGCCTCGGACTCGGCGTGCGTGGAGCGGCCTATGAGCACGTCCGGGCCCAGGATCGCGCGGGCCGCCGGGACGGGCAGGTCGCCCTGGCCGAGGTGCAGTACGTCGGCACGGGCGGCGTGGGCGACGTCCGCGCGGTCGTTCACCGCGAGGAGCCTGCCGTGCCGGGCGCAGGCGTCGGCGAAGACCTGGAGGTGGTCCAGTTCCTCGGCGGCCTCCATGCCCTTGTCGCGCAGTTGCACGATGTCGACCCCAGCGGCCAGGACGGTGTCCAGGAACTCGGCGAGGTCGCCCTGACGTCGGCGGGCGTCGGTACAGAGGTAGACCCGGGCATCGGCGAGCCGGGCGCGGGCGGTGCCGGTGTCGGCGGTCGCCCCGGGCACGGTGTCGGTCGTCTCGCGCATACGTGTGTCCCCCCATGGGCGCGCCCATGGGGGTGTTCTCCCTGGGCGCGCCCCTGTGTGGCGGCGTGCGGACCCTGCCCGCGCGCCGAACGGCTGGTCTGATCAGACGGCGAGCGCCTGGGCGCGGCGCTTCACCTCCGTGCCGCGATTCTCGCTGAGGGCCTGCGCGGGGGTGCCGGGCAGGCTGGGGTCGGGAGTGAAGAGCCACTCCAGCATCTCTTCGTCGGAGAAGCCGTCGTCCCGCAGGAGCGTCAGGGTGCCGGTGAGGCCCTTGACGACCTTCTGCTCGGTCCCGTCGATGAAGGCGGCGGGGACGTGCAGCGCGCGGTTCTCACCACGGCGTACGGCGATCACTTGGCCCTCCTTGACCAGCTGCCGGACGCGTGTCACCTCGATGTCGAGGATTTCCGCGATGTCGGGCAGCGTGAGCCAGGCGGGGACGAGAGCATCGATCTTTGCGTCAATCTCGGTCACGGGACAAGCCTGCCATCCCGCACTGACAGTCGGAAGCCGGACCCCTCCGACCTGCGCCGTTACCGTGGCGCCGAGGCCGTGTCGAGCCGCGCCGCCCTATGCCGTGGCCGCCTTCATCGGCCGGGACGGGTCCCTCAGCGCCTCGGCGTCCATGAGAGCGCCCGCCTCGATCAGGCGGCGACCCTGGGCCAGGTCCCGAGGGCGGCCCACGGCCAGCAGGGCGACCAGGCGGCCCTCCAGCAGCCAGCAGACCGTCCAGGCGGGGCCGGCCGGGTCGCCGCGCCACAGGGTGGTGTCGGCGGAGCCGTGGTCGCCGATGTACTGGACGAAGCGGCCGAACTGCTCCGACCAGAAGTACGGGACCGGGTCGTAGACCTCCGGGGACTCCCCGATGATGTTCGCGGCGACCGTACGGGGGCCCTGGAGGGCGTTGTCCCAGTGGTGGACCAGCAGGCGCCGGCCGTACCTTCCCGAAGGGAAGGAGGCGCAGTCGCCGACCGCGTAGACGTCCGCCGCGGAGGTGCGCAGATGGTCGTCGGCGACGACCTCCCGGTGCTCCCCCAGGACGATCCCCGAGTCCGCCAGCCAGGCCGTGGCCGGGCGGGCCCCGATGCCGACGACGACGGCACCGGCGGGCAGCCGCGAACCGTCGTCGAGCACCACCGCGCCGGGCTCGACGCGGGCCACGCGCGCGTGGGTGCGCAGCGAGGCGCCGCTGTCGGCGTACCAGGCGGCCATCGGCGCGGCCACCTCGGCGGGCAGGGCGCCCACGAGCGGCCGGTCGGCGGCCTCGACGACGGTGACCGCGCAGCCCGCCTCGCGCGCGGCAGTGGCGAACTCGGCGCCGATCCAGCCGGCCCCGACGACCACGATGTCGTGCTGGCGCGCGAGGACGGGCCGCAGCCGCTCGGCGTCGTCGAGGGTGCGCAGCAGATGCACTCCGGGTACCCCCTCGGTGCCCGGCAGCCGGATCGGTTCGGCGCCGGTGGCGAGGACCAGGGCGTCGTACGGCACGGGCCCGTCGGCGGTGTCCAGCTCGTGTGGGCCGGGGCGGACGCCCAGCACCTCGCGCCCGAGCAGCAGTTCGATGCCGAGTGCCTCGAAGTCGACGTCGAAGGCGGAGCCCTCGGCCTTGCCGAGCAGCACAGCCTTGGACAGGGGCGGCCGGTCGTACGGCTGATGGGGTTCGGCGCCGATGAGGGTGACAGTGCCGCTGAACCCCTGCTCGCGCAGGGCCACCGAGGTCTGCACCCCGGCCATGCCCGCGCCCACGACGACCACGCGCCGCGGCTGCGACACACCCCGCGTGCCCTGTGCCTGCGTCTGCTCGCTCACCCGATCACCATAGACAACTGACAAATTGTCAGTCAGTGGGCGCGTCAGTGACCTACTCCACACCCGCCTGCTCGACCTGCTCCACCACACTCGTCCCGCTGCCCGTTTGCGACTCCCACTCCCAGGTCTCCGCCAACCGCAGCCGCCCGTCCGGCAGTTCGAGCACCTCGGAGACACAGTGGCCCGAGGACGTCGTCCCGTCCCGCTTCAGCTGCACGTACCGGAAGTCGAGACGGTCACCCTCCCGCGTCCCCACGAGTTGGCCGCGTACGACGTCGCCGCCCGCGTACTCGGCCCAGATCTCGCCGTCCTTCTCGTGGTACGTGAAGCGGGTTCGCGTGCCGACCTGGCCCGGTGCCTGGTCTTCGACCGGGGCGAGGACGAGACCGTCGAGCGAGCGGGGCATGGGCGGAGGCTCCCTTACACGTGCGGTGCACTGCGGGCTAGGGTGGCCAGCGTAAGCACTCGCGGGAGCCCGGACGGACCGGGCTGAGAGGGAGGCTGGCGGCCTCCGACCGTACGAACCTGATCCGGGTCATGCCGGCGAAGGGAGGGGCTGGACGCCCATGTCGCGTACACACACCTCGGACGTCGTTGTCGTCGGAGGCGGGATCATCGGGCTGGTGACGGCCTGGCGGGCCGCACAGCGCGGGCTCGCCACGACCGTCGTGGATCCCGCGCCGGGCGGCGGGGCCGCTCAGGTGGCGGCCGGGATGCTGGCCGCCGTCACGGAACTGCACCACGGCGAACAGACCCTGCTGGGGCTGAACCTGGAGTCGGCCCGCCGCTATCCGGACTTCGTGGCCGAGCTGACCGAACTGACCGGCCGCGACCTCGGCTACCGCCGCTGCGGCACGCTCGCCGTCGCGCTCGACGCCGACGACCGCGCCGAACTGCGCGAACTGCACGCCCTGCAACGGCGGTCGGGCCTGGAGTCGGAGTGGCTCTCGGGGCGCGAGTGCCGGCGCCTGGAGCCGATGCTCGCGCCGGGCGTGCGCGGGGGGCTGCGGGTGGACGGCGATCACCAGATCGATCCGCGGCGGCTGGCCGGGGCGCTGGTGGAGGCGTGCGAGCGGGCCGGGGTGGTGCTGCGCCGGACGTGGGCCGAGCGGCTCGACGTACGGCGGGGGCGCGCCGTGTCGGTCCTGGACTCCGACGGCGACGAGCTGGCCGCCGGGTCGATCGTGCTGGCCGGGGGCAGCCTCAGCGGGCGGCTCGCGGGGGTCCCCGAGGCCGTGCTGCCGCCCGTACGGCCCGTCAAGGGTCAGGTGGTCCGGATGACCGTGCCGGAGCGGTACGCGCCGTTTCTGAGCCGCACCGTGCGGGCCGTGGTGCGCGGCAGCCAGGTCTATCTGGTGCCGCGCGAGAACGGCGAGCTGGTCGTCGGGGCGACGAGCGAGGAGCTGGGCTGGGACACGACGGTCACGGCGGGCGGGGTGTACGAGCTGCTGCGCGACGCCCATGAACTCGTCCCCGGGATCACCGAGTTGCCGCTGACGGAGACCCGGGCCGGACTGCGTCCCGGGTCCCCCGACAACGCGCCGCTGCTCGGGCCGACCGCGCTGGAGGGGCTGCTGCTGGCCACGGGCCACTACCGCAACGGTGTGCTGCTGACGCCGGTCACCGGTGATGCGCTGGCGCACGCGCTGGTCACCGGTGAGCTGCCGGACGAGGCGCGGGCCTTCACGCCCCGGCGGTTCGACGCCGTACGTATGGAACGTATGGAGCAGCTCGTATGAATGTTCTGGTCAACGGACGGCTGCGCGAGGTCTCCCCCGGTACCGCGCTCGACGTTCTGGTGAAGTCCCTCACCGCGGCGCCCTCCGGAGTGGCCGCCGCGCTCAACGAAACCGTCGTCCCGCGCGCGCGGTGGTCGTCGACCCGCCTCTCCGAGGGAGACCGCGTCGAAGTCCTCACCGCCGTCCAAGGAGGCTGACCCATGGCCGACGATCCCTTTGTCCTCGGTGGTACGTCCTTCACGTCCCGGCTGATCATGGGTACGGGGGGTGCGCCCAGCCTCGATGTGCTGGAGCGGGCGCTGGTGGCCTCCGGCACGGAGCTGACGACGGTCGCGATGCGGCGCGTCGATCCCTCGGTGCACGGGTCTGTGCTGTCGGTGCTGGAGCGGCTCGGCATCCAGGTGCTGCCCAACACCGCGGGGTGTTTCACCGCCGGGGAGGCCGTGCTGACGGCACGGCTGGCCCGGGAGGCGCTCGGTACGGATGTCGTGAAGCTGGAGGTCATCGCCGACGAGCGGACGCTGCTGCCGGATCCGGTCGAGTTGCTGGACGCGGCGGAGGTGTTGGTGGAGGACGGGTTCACTGTGCTGCCGTACACGAACGACGATCCTGTGCTGGCTCGTAAGTTGGAGGACGTGGGGTGTGCGGCGGTCATGCCGCTCGGGTCGCCGATCGGGTCGGGGCTGGGGATTCGCAACCCGCACAACTTTCAGCTGATCGTGGAGCACGCGCGTGTGCCGGTGATTCTGGATGCGGGGGCCGGGACTGCGTCCGATGTTGCTTTGGCGATGGAGTTGGGGTGTGCGGGGGTGATGTTGGCGTCGGCTGTTACCCGGGCGCAGGATCCTGTGCTGATGGCGGAGGGGATGCGGTACGGGGTTTCTGCGGGGCGGTTGGCCTACCTGGCGGGGCGGATTCCTCGGCGTCACTTTGCTTCGGCATCGTCTCCTGTTGCTGGGCTTGCCTCGTTGGATCCTGAGCGGCCTGCTTTTTAGGTGCCCTGGGTTTCACCCCCCTTGATTTCCCGCCCGCACCACCCGTTTCCAGCCCGTTAACCAGTGGACCTCTCCTGTGGGGGGTTCTCGCCATCGGCGGCTGCGGGTGCGGTTCGGCGGCAGTCTGCTGCTCTCCGCTCGTGCGATCTGCGTCACAGGTCGGCTTCAGTCCCGCTGCTTTCCTGGGTGAAACCGTGGGCTTGTCAGTGTCTGCTCGTACACTCACCTGCGTGGATACGACCCTTCAGGACCCTCTCGTCGGGCAGGTGCTCGACGGCCGCTATCGCGTGGACGCGCGGATCGCGGTCGGCGGGATGGCCACGGTCTACCGGGCCGTGGACACCCGTCTCGACCGCGTGCTCGCCCTCAAGGTGATGCATCCGGGGCTCGCGGCCGACGTGTCCTTCGTCGAGCGGTTCATCCGGGAAGCGAAGTCCGTGGCCCGGCTCGCGCACCCCAACGTCGTACAGGTCTTCGACCAGGGCGCCGACGGGTCGTACGTCTATCTCGCCATGGAGTACATCGCCGGGTGCACCCTGCGTGACGTCCTGCGCGAGCGCGGCGCGCTCCAGCCGAGGGCCGCGCTCGACATCCTGGAGCCCGTGCTCGCCGCGCTCGGCGCCGCGCACCGGGCCGGGTTCGTGCACCGCGACATGAAGCCCGAGAACGTCCTGATAGGGGACGACGGGCGGGTCAAGGTCGCCGACTTCGGGCTCGTGCGCGCCGTGGACACGGTGACGAACACGACCGGTGCCGTCATGGGCACCGTCTCCTATCTCGCGCCCGAGCAGATCGAGAGCGGCACCACCGACCCCCGGGTCGATGTGTACGCCTGCGGCATCGTCCTCTACGAGATGCTGACCGGCGACCAGCCGCACTACGGCGACTCCCCCGCGCTGGTGCTCTACAAGCACCTCCACGAGGACGTGCCGCCGCCGTCGGCCCTCGTACCGGGGCTTGCCTTCGAGCTGGACGAACTGGTCGCCCTGGCCACCGCGCGGAACGCCGACATCCGCCCGTACGACGCCGTGGCGCTGCTCGCGCAGGTCCTGGAGACGCGCGGCTCGCTCGACGCCGAGCAGCTGGACGCCGTACCGCCGCAGGCCGTCGCCTCGGGGCACGACAACGCCGAGGATCTGACGAGCGTCATCCCGCGCGCGGTGTCGGCGCAGCGGGCCCTGAACGTACAGCGGCCTCTGCCCGTCAACGAGGACGAACCGCCCGTCGACGAGCGGCGGTTCAACCGGACGAGCCGACTGGAGTCCGTGGCCACCGCTCCCCCGGCGTCCGCCCCGCCCTCCCGGCGGGCCGCCCGGAGCCCGAAACGGCGTGCGCCGCTCGCCATCCTCGTCGCCCTGCTGCTGGTCCTCGGTGTGGGCGCGGGCGTCTGGTACATCAACTCCGGGCAGTTCACCCAGGTCCCGGCGGTGCTGGCGCAGACCCAGGCACAGGCTGAGGATCGGCTGGCGGACGCCGGGCTCGACCTCGGGAAGGTCGACAAGGCCTACAGCGACACCGTGGAGCGTGGCACCGTCATCAGCACCGACCCTGACGTCGGCGCCCGCATACGGAACAACGACTCCGTGGACCTCACCGTCTCCCTGGGGCCGGAGACCGTGCCGGTGCCCCAGCTCGCGGGCTACCGCCTCGACAAGGCCAGGGCGCAGTTGAAGCGCGTCGGCCTGGAGGCCGGCCGGGTCGCCCGGGAGTTCAGCGAGGAGGTGCCACAGGGTTCCGTGATCAGCACCACCCCGGATCCCGGCACCGAGCGGCGCGCGGGTTCCGCGGTCGCCCTCGTCGTGAGCAAGGGCAGCCCGGTGGAGGTCGCCGACGTCACCGGCGCGACCCTCGCCGACGCGCAGGCCGAGCTGGAGGAGGCCGGGCTCAAGGTCGAGGTCGCCACCGGAACCGTCACCTCGGACGAGTTCGAGGCGGGGCAGGTCGCCGTCCAGTCACCCGAGGGCGGCACCGAGGCGGCCGAGGGCGACACGGTCACGCTGACGATCTCCAAGGGCCCCGAGATGATCGAGGTCCCGGATGTCGTGGGCGACAGCGTCGCCGACGCCAAGGAGGCCCTGGAAGGGGCCGGGTTCCAGGTCGACGAGGACCGGGGGCTGCTCGGGCTCTTCGGCGACACCGTGAAGAAGCAGTCCGTGAAGGGCGGCAAGACCGCCGCCAAGGGATCGACCATCACCATCACGATCCGCTGACCCCGGAGGCCGGCGGATCGTGACATCCGCCGACGGGAGGCGCCGCGTCGCGTGACACCCTGAGAGAGTGACCAGCAAGCAGCTCCGCAACCCCGTCGGCGGCCATGTTCCCGTGGCCGGCGGTCTCCACTCCGTCGGCCTGTCCTACGCCCGTGACCTCCTGGCCGAGACCGTCCAGGTCTTCGTCGCCAACCCGCGCGGCTGGGCGACGCCCGTCGGCAGTCCCCGCCAGGACGAGGAGTTCCGCGCGGCCTGCGCCGAGGCGTCGATCCCGGCGTACGTCCATGCCCCGTACCTGATCAACTTCGGCTCGCACACCGAGGCGACCGTCGAGCGGTCCGTGGAGTCGCTGCGGCACTCGCTGCGGCGCGGGCGGGAGATCGGCGCGCTGGGCGTCGTGGTGCACACCGGGAGCGCGACCGGCGGGCGGGAGCGGTCCGTGGCCCTCCAGCAGGTCCGGGAGCATCTGCTGCCGCTGCTCGACGAGCTGACCCACGACGACGACCCGTTCCTCCTCCTGGAGTCGACCGCCGGGCAGGGCTCCTCCCTCTGCTCGCGCACCTGGGACTTCGGGCCGTACTTCGACGCGCTCGACGCCCATCCGAAGCTCGGCGTCTGTCTCGACACCTGCCACATCTTCGCGGCCGGGCACGATCTGACCGGGCCCAGCGGGATGCACCAGACCCTCGACCTGCTCGTCGACACGGTCGGCGAGGGGCGGCTGAAGCTGATCCACGCCAACGACTCCAAGGACGTGGTCGGCGCCCACAAGGACCGGCACGAGAACATCGGCGCCGGCCACATCGGCGAGGACCCGTTCCGCGCGCTGATGACCCACCCCGCGACCGAGGGCGTACCGCTGATCATCGAGACACCCGGCGGCAAGGAAGGGCACGCGGCGGACGTGGAACGGCTGAAGAAGCTCCGGGAATACCCCTAGGGGGTATACGGTTGGTGGGTGCAGGACGAGGCCCACGACACCGTGAGACCGTGACACCCGGGGGTTCCCATGGAGCACGAGACACACGCACAGCAGCAGCACTCACACCACCACGCACCGGCCGCCACCTGGGCCGTGGCGGTCCAGGCCACCTTGCACTGCCTCACCGGCTGCGCCATCGGCGAGGTGCTCGGCATGGTCATCGGCACGGCCTTCGGCTGGGGAAATGTACCGACACTGATCCTGGCGATCACCCTCGCGTTCTTCTTCGGGTACGCGCTCACCCTGCGCGGCGTCCTGAAGGCGGGCGTCGGATTCCGCACGGCCGTCCGGGTCGCGCTCGCCGCCGACACCCTCTCCATCGCCGTGATGGAGCTGGTCGACAACGGCGTGATCACGCTGTGGCCGGGCGCGATGGACGCCGAGCTGGGCGATGCGCTGTTCTGGGGCGCGCTGGCGATCTCACTGGTCGTCGCCTTCGTGATCACCACGCCGGTCAACAAGTGGACGATCGGCCGCGGCAAGGGCCACGCGGTGGTGCACCAGTACCACCACTGACCAGGACCACGGGAGTCAGAGCTCGGGGCCGTCCCCGGGCTCCTCCTGGTACGAGTAGCGCTGCTCGCGCCATGGGTCGCCGACGTTGTGATAGCCGCGCTCCTCCCAGAAGCCACGGCGGTCGGCGGTCATGTACTCGACCCCGCGCACCCACTTGGGGCCCTTCCAGGCGTACAGATGGGGCACCACCAGGCGGAGCGGGAAGCCGTGTTCCGCGGTGAGGAGTTCGCCGTCCTTGTGGGTGGCGAAGATCGTGCCGTCGGACGCGAAATCGGCCAGCCGGAGGTTCGAGCTGAAGCCGTATTCGGCCCAGACCATGACGTGCGTGACCTCGGGCGCCGGCGGCGCGGCCTCGAGAATCGTCCGGGCCGGAATTCCGCCCCACTCGGCGCCGAGCATGCTGAACTTCGTGACGCAGTGCAGATCGGCCACGACGGAGCTGTACGGCAGGGCCGTGAACTCCTCGTGGTTCCAGCAGTGCTTCTCGCCGTCGGCGGTGGCTCCGAAGACCCTGAACTCCCAGCGCTCGGAGCGGAATTTGGGCACCGGGCCGTAATGGGTGACCGGCCAGCCGCGTTGCACTCGCTGCCCCGGCGGCAATTCGGGCTGCGCCGCACCTCCTGAATCGCGCTCTCCCGATTCACGTTCCACCGGCTGACCCATGACTCCATCCTGACAGACCAGGCAGAGTGCGCATGACCAGGCCTGTCCAGACATGCATGGATTCCAACAAGTCCGGATAACTTGGACTAAGCATGCCCTAACTTACTAAGTACGCACTTACTGGACGATCTTCGATGGCGGTGCAATCATTCGGCGGCAACCTCCCTAGTTCCCCCGCTTTGGAAGGAGCCTCTGCAATGCAGGGCGACCCCGAGGTCATCGAATTTCTCAACGAGCAGCTGACCGCCGAACTCACGGCGATCAACCAGTACTTCCTGCACGCGAAGATGCAGGAGAACTTCGGCTGGACGAAGCTCGCGAAGTACACGCGACACGAGTCGATCGACGAGATGAAGCACGCGGAGGTGCTCACCGACCGGATCCTGTTCCTGGAGGGCCTGCCGAACTACCAGCGGCTCTTCCATGTGCGGGTGGGACAGACCCTCACGGAGATGTTCCAGGCCGACCGGCAGGTCGAGGTGGAGGCGATCGACCGCCTCAAGCGCGGTATCGAGGTCATGCGCGGCAAGGGCGACATCACGTCCGCGAACATCTTCGAGTCGATCCTCGCCGACGAGGAGCACCACATCGACTATCTGGACACCCAGCTGGAACTGGTGGAGAAGCTCGGCGAGGCGCTCTACATCGCGCAGCTGATCGAGCAGCCGGAGAGCTAAGCAGCTTCGTCGAGCTGTTCGGCCAGGACCGGCTGGCCCTCGTCCACGAGTCCACGGGTCGGGGTCGGGCACGCGCCCCTGCCCAGCAGCGCCTGGATGCGTCGCACGCACGAGCCGCAGTCCGTGCCCGCCTTGCAGGCCGAGGCGATCTGACGGGGGGTGCAGGCACCGTCCGCCGCGTGCTTCTTCACTTGCGCCTCGGTCACTCCGAAGCAGTTGCAGACGTACACGCGGGTCCACCTCCCGACGGGAATACAAAGGTTGTGCCGTCCCGAAGATCGGTGAGGCTAACCTAACCTTACCCGGCCCATAGAAGGCTTAAAAGTGGCGTGGGGGCGGGGGCGGCGTGGTGTTAGCGGCCCCCCGCCACATAAATGATTTAACACTAAAGCGAGAGTTTTTAGAGGACTGGCGGGGTTGGTGGGGCGCGGGGGC
>NZ_JBSFDA010000175.1:0-20992 GCF_053593675.1 Streptomyces sp. NPDC002156
GCTGGCTGACCCAGCGCGGTGTCGTGGTGATCCCCAAGTCCTCGCGACCCGAGCGCATGGCCGAGAACCTCGCCGTCTTCGACTTCGAACTGACCGACGACGAGATGGACCTCATCGCCAAGATGGACACCGGCGCCAGCCTCGTCTTCGACCACCGCGACCCGCAGACGGTCAGCGCCGTCGGCGGATACCGCCTCGGCTGAGAACGCTCTTCGCCTTCCATCCCTGGGCGCTCGCGCCCAGGGATCTGCGCCTGCCGGCACGAACGTCACCGACGGCCGAACAGAGCGAGCAGCAGGGAATCGTGCAGTTCGTCGAGTTCGGACGCCTCGCTGACGTCGGACACGTTCCACCACAGACCGAACTGACCGTGCAGTCCGCTCCACAGCAACTTGGCTGCCTGGCGCGCATCCGGTCGGCCGTCGGGATCACGCGTGGCGTCCTTGTCGCGCGCCTCCTCCAGATAAGGCACCGTGGCCTCGCACCAAGCGTCCAGGACGCGTCCCATGGGATGGCGGACGGACTCCGGCGACGAGGAAAGCGTCGGACCGATGCGGAACAGCAGCTCGTAGCGGCGCGGTTCGTCGGACGCGAAGCGGCAATAGGCCTCGACGACGGCGCGCAACCCCGCCCAGGCATCTCCAGCGGGCGCTGAACGCCGCGCGACACGCAGAGTTTCGGCCATGCTCGCGTACACGCCGTCGAGCAGCGTCCACATCAGCTCGGCCTTGTCCTTGAAGTGCTTGTAGATCGCCGGGGCGGTCACCCCCGCCTCGCGGGCGATCGCCCGCAGCGAGATGTCCTCAGGGCGCCCGGTCTCCTCCAGTAGGCGGCCCGCCGCATCCAGGATCTCCTGCCGGAGCCGCTGGCCCTCTCCCCAGCGGTTCGGGACCCGCTTCACAGCGCCTTGTGCAGCACTCATCGACGACTCACCCCTCTTGTTCCGCGCGGCCCCGTCAGTTTCCGGGTCGGTGGGCGCCGTGTCCAAATCCGCCCTGCCGGGTTCTGGGCTTGCGACGCGAATGGTTTACGGTGTTCATCGAGTTACTAAACATCGTTTACCAAATCGGCTCTCCCGCCCGGAACGGAGCTGTGAGACATGCCCGCCGACACACACCTCGACGACCACACGCGCGACCTCATCCGCCGTCTGTCGGGCGGCGCGGAGCGGCTGGCCTTCCCGATGACACGGTCCGTCCCCTTCGACCCGCCATCGGAATACGCCGCTCTTCGCTCGCACTGCCCGGTCGCTCCGGCCAACCTGTTCGGCCGTGACGCCTGGCTGATCACCAAGTACGACGACGTCCGCGAGGCGATGCTCAGCGACGCGCTGAGCGCCGACAGCTCTCGCCCCGACTATCCGCTGAGCCCGAGCGGCAAGGCCAACGCCGCCCTGGCAAGCTCGGGCCTGCCGTCCTTCCTGCGCATGGATCCGCCGATCCACGACGACCTGCGACGCCTGGTCACCCGCGACTTCATGGTCAAACGGGTCGAAGCCATGCGGCCAAGGATCCAGCAGGTCGTCGACGACCTGATCGACGAGATGCTGGCCGGGCCGAACCCCGCCGACCTGTTCGAGGCGATCGCCTCCCCGATGCCGAACACCGTCATCAGCTGGCTGCTCGGCATCCCGCAGAGCGATCACGCCTTCTTCCAGGACCGTACGACGTACCTCTTCAAGCGGAACGTCTCCGACGAGGTACGCTCCGCCAAACTCGGCGAGCTCAACGACTACATCTACGACCTCGTCGACTCCCGCGACGCCGACCGGGACCTCGATCCCGAGGCCGACATCGTCAGCCGCCTCGTCCACGAGGAGCTGCGCACCGGAAGGCTGGACCGCCGCGCCGTCCAGGGGATCGTCTTCATCCTGCTGGTCGCCGGGCACGAGACCACGGGCAACATGACCGCGCTCGGCACCCTCGCCCTGATCCAGCATCCCGAGCAGTACCGGGCACTGGGCGAGGACCCCGCACTCGCTCCGCTCGCGGTCGAGGAACTGCTGCGCTACCTCACCATCCTCAACGAGCCGAACTGGCGGGTCGCCAAGGAGGACACCGTCATCGGCGGTCGCCGGATCAAGGCGGGCGAGGCCGTGGTGCCGCTGACCTTCTCCGCCAACCGTGACGAGGGCCACTACGACAACCCCGACACCCTCGACATCCGGCGCGGCGCCCGTGACCACCTGGCCTTCGGCTACGGCATCCACCAGTGCCTGGGCCAGCCGCTCGCCCGCGTGGAACTCCAGATCGTCTACAGCACGCTCGCCCGCCGCATCCCGACCTTGAAGCTCGCCGTGCCGCTGGAGGAGGTTCCGTTCAAGACCGACGTGGACATCTACGGCGTCCATGGCCTCCCCGTCACCTGGTGACCGTCTTCCTGTCCGCCGCTCCACGAGGAGGCAGCAGCATGACCACGACGAAACCCGGCCCCGACGCCCTGACACCTGCCGAACTGGCCGAACCGCGCCTGCTCATCGACGGCCGGCTGACCGAGAGCGGCGACGAATCGGCCTTCCCGAACATCAATCCGGCGACGGAAGAGGTCATCGGTCTCACCTTCGACGCGACCGCCGACGACATCGACAGGGCGATCGCCGCGGCCCGCCGGGCCTTCGACGAGACCAACTGGGCCACCGACCACGCCTTCCGCAAGCACTGCCTCCTGCAACTCCAGGAGGCGCTGGAGAAGAACAGGGAGCAACTGCGGTCGGTCCTGGTCGCCGAGGCCGGGGCGCCGGTCTCGACAACGCACCACATGCAGTTGGAGACTCCGCTGGGCGACGACCTGCTCTGGCCCGCCCAGGCCATCGACACGTATCCCTGGGAACGCGACCTGGAGGACAACGACTTCTTCGGGACGCGCAGTCGGCGCAAGGTCCACAAGGAGCCGATCGGTGTCGTGGGCGCGATCGTGCCCTGGAACTTCCCGCTCCAGACCACCCTCAACAAGCTCGGCATGGCCCTGGCCACCGGCAACACCGTCGTCCTCAAACCCGCTGCCCAGACCCCGTGGAACGCCACCCACCTGGGCCGGCTGATCGCGGAGGAGACGGACATCCCGGCGGGCGTGGTCAACATCGTCCCGACCGCCCGCGACGAACGCGCCCAACGGATCGTGGACGATCCCCGGGTCGACATGATCTCGTTCACCGGCTCGACCGCCACCGGCCGCCACATCCAGGAACGCGTCGCCCCGATGACCAAGCGACTGTTGCTGGAACTCGGCGGCAAGTCGGCCCACATCGTCCTCGACGACGCCGACTTCGAACGGGCCCTGGCCTCCTCGGCGTTCCAGGCGTGCCTGCACGGGGGCCAGGGCTGCGCCCTACAGACCCGGGTACTCCTGCCCCGCTCGCGTCACGCGGAAGGGCTGACCGTCATCGAGGCCGCCTTCCGTGCCGTCGCCTACGGCGATCCGACCGACCCGGTCACCATCCAGGGCCCGCAGATCAGCGCCGAGCAGCGGGACAAGGTCGAGGAGTACATCCGCATCGGGCAGGCGGAAGGCGCCCGGCTGGTGCTCGGCGGCAGCCGCCCCGCACACCTCCCGCGCGGCTACTACATCGAACCGACGCTCTTCGCGGACGTCGCTCCCGGGATGCGGATCGCGCAGGAGGAGATCTTCGGCCCGGTGCTCGCCGTCCTGCCGTACGACGACGAGGAGCACGCGGTCCGGATCGCCAACGACAGTCCGTACGGTCTGTCCGGCGCCGTCAGCTCCGCCTCGACCGAGCGGGCCCTGGCCGTCGCCCGGCGCATCCGCACCGGCACCGTGTCGGTCAACGGAGGTGTGGCCCACGGCGCCGACGCCCCGTACGGCGGCTACAAGGCCAGCGGTATCGGCCGTCAGAGCGGGCCCGAAGGCTTCGAGGCCCATCTGGAGACAAAGACCGTCGCCTGGTGCTGAGGCGGGTTCATCCACATCCCCACGAAGGAGCAGCATCATGTCGCACCAGCCGTACGCGAACGGCAGAGTCGTCGTCAGCGGTGGCGGGGGAGCCGGAATGGGCGCCGCGCTGGCTCGGAAACTCGCCGAACTCGGCGCCGAGGTCCATGTGCTGGACCTCAAGGAACCGTCGGCCGCCACGGACACGGTCTTCCACAGCACCGACCTCAAGGACCCGGAGGCGATCAGCGCCGCCGTCGCCGACATCGGCGGACCGGTCACCGCGCTGTTCAACTGCGTGGGCGTGCCGGGCAACCGCACCTCGCCCCTGGACACCATGCTCATCAACTTCGCGGGCGTACGGCACCTCACGGAGTCCGTCGTTCCCCACATGATTCCGGGCGGATCGGTCACGACCATCGCCTCCCAGGCCGCCTCGCACTGGCCCGGAAGCCTCGAAAAGCTGCTTCCCCTGGTCCGCACCAAGGGCTTCGACAGCGCCCGGGAGTGGTGCGAACAGCACCCGGCCGAGATCGCCGCCGCCTATCCGGTTTCCAAGGAGGCCGTCGTCATCTGGACCCAGTACACGGCGGTCGCACTCGGCGAGCAGGGCATCCGCGTCAACTGCACGCTGCCCGGTCCGACCGCCACACCCATGACACCCGACTTCGAGGCGATGACCGGCAAGGAGTTCTGGGACCGCTTCCCCCTCCCTCTCGGCCGCCCTGCGACCCCCGACGAGCAGGCCGACGTCCTGCTCTTCCTCGGCGGTCCGGCCGCCTCCTGCATCACCGGAGCCGCACTGCTGACAGACGGCGGCACCAGCGGCGGCATCGCCACCGGACTACTGAGCGTCACTCCCTGAACCGCCCGTACGAGAACCGGAGAACCACGATGAAGGTAGACGTAGACGTCCCGAAGTGCGTGGCCTCGGGCCAGTGCGTACTGATCGCCCCGGAGGTCTTCGACCAGCGCGACGAGGACGGAATGGTCGTACTGCTCGACGAGACGCCCGCCCCCGAACTGCACAGCGCCGTACGCGAGTCCGCGACGGTCTGCCCCGCGGCGGCCATCCACGTCCGGGAATCGTGAACGCCATGGACCGGATCGTCGTCGGCGACGAGACGCACCTGCCGTACGACCGCCCACCGTTGTCCAAGCAGATCCTGAGCAGCGAGTGGGACGGACGGCGGCTCGTCGTGGTGGGCGCCGGCTTCATCGGCGCGGAGACGGCCTCGGTCGCCCGGGGACTCGGCCTCGCCGTCACCATCGGCTCGCACCCCGACATCGAATGGCTGCGAGGCAGCGGGCTGCTCCTGGACAACGGCCTGGTCTGCGACGAGTTCAGCGACGCCGCACCTGGTGTGTACGGAGCGGGCGACGTGCCTCGCTGGTACAACCCGCTCTTCGCCACGCACACGCGTGCCGTTCGTCCCTGGCGGGCCGCCATCGTCGGCCGTCAGGGCTGGGGGACGGTGCACGAGGCCCGTTCGCGGCCCCGTAACGCATCGGCAGCGTAAGTCCTACGCCAACTGGTCGACAGTGAGAGGAACCCCCATGCCCCTTGCCGACACACCCGAATACTCCCTTGCCCGGCCGCGGACCTCCCCCCTCGCCCCGCCTCCCCAATACTCCCGCCTGCGGGCCGACAACCCGATAAGCCGGGTGACCATCTGGGACGGACGACTCAGCGCCTGGCTGGTGACCCGATGGGAGGACGCCCGCGCGGTGCTGGGCAACCCGGCGTTCAGCAGCGACCAGACGCATCCGGGCTTCCCGGGCCACCGGCCGGATCTGCCACCGCTCCCGCACGGGTTCTTCGCCAACTACGACCCGCCGGTCCACACCACCATGCGACGGACCCTCACCCGCGAGTTCATGATCAGGAAGATCGACGCGCTGCGTCCCGGGATCGCCCGGACCACGAGCCGGCTGCTCGACGGGATGAGCCGACCGGACGCTCCCGTGGACCTCGTGAAGCGTTTCGCCCTGCCGCTGCCTTCACTGGTGATCTGTGACCTGCTCGGTGTGCCGTACGAGGACCACGAGTACTTCCAGGACCGCTCAAGGGTCTTCGTGGACGGCACCGCGACAGGGCCGCAGTTCGCACAGGCGTGGGAGGAACTCAACGCGTATCTGCTCGAGTTGCTCGCGGCCAAGCGAAAGAGCCCCGGTGACGACGTGCTGTCCCGCCTCGCCGAGCAGGTGGACGCGGGAACCGTCACAGAACGGGACGCCACCGACCTGGCCGTGTTCCTCCTGTTCGCAGGTCACGAGACCACCGCGAACATGATCGGCCTCGGCACCGTCGCCCTGCTGCGCAACCGCGACCAGGTCCCCCGCCTGCTCGGGGGCCCGGAAGCGGCCGTGAACGCCGTCGAGGAGCTGCTTCGTTTCCTCTCCATCGTCCATTCCGGGCTACGTCGCTACGCCCTCGAGGACGTGACGATCGGCGGTGTCACCATCCCCGCCGGGGAAGGCGTGATCATCGCCGCCCATGTGGCCAACCGCGATCCCGGCACCTTCACCGACCCCGACCGTCTGAACCTGAGCCGTGCCGACGCGCGCCGGCACATGGCGTTCGGATACGGCATCCACCAGTGCCTCGGCCAGCCGCTGGCCCGGGCCGAACTCCAGATCGCCCTGCCCGAACTCTTCCGGCGGCTGCCCGGACTGCGGCTCGCCGTCCCCATCGAGCACGTTGTCTTCAAGGAGAACACCATCGTCTACGGGATCAAGGAGCTGCCCGTCACGTGGTGAGGAGGAGTGGCGTACGGCCGCGTGAGACCGGCAGGCACCGGTCCGGAATCACGCGGCCCCGTCAGTCCCGGCTCGACACCCCGACAGCGCTGTTCAGCCCTGCCGACGAAGGGGTTCCACCGATGTCCCGCCTCGGGCGGTAGCGGTCACGCATGGCGTCGCTCGCAGCAGGGCCCGCCGTGAAGACGTACGCATCGCTGTCGTCGAGGCGCCGGCCGGTCCTGGCGTCGACGACGACGGGCTCGGCCTCCTCGCCGCTGTGAGCGTCGACGAGGATCATGCTGCGTTCCTCCGGCGCGAGGCGGGAGTTGCCCCACGCGGCCAGGGCCACGATCACCGGGCGCAGGGAGCGGCCGAGGTCGGTCAGCACGTACTCATGGCGAACCGGGTTGGTCTGATACGGCCGACGCTCCAGCAGGCCGTCCGCGACGAGGGCCTTCAGCCGGGTGGTGAGCATGCTGGACGAGATGCTCAGGCTCTCCTGGAACTGGTCGAAGCGGGTGTAGCCGTCGAAGGCGTCGTGAAGGATCAGCAGCGTCCACCACTCACCGACGTGCTCCACCGTCGTGGACAGCGGGCACTCCCGGTCCTCCAGCCTGATCCGGCTTGGCAATTTGACCGCCCCCATTCCGTTACTGCTAAAGTCGAAGTCACTTGGTTCTATTTTAGCACCCACCAGGTGGTGAGGCCTTCGTGTGCCCACGCCCGGGAGTGTCTGGCGAGAGTGAGCGTGTCCATGCCGGCCCTGTCCGTACTCGACCACGTCCTGATCCGCGCGGACCAGACGAGCAGTGCCGCGATCGCAGCCACGACCTCCCTGGCCCGGGCCGCGGACGGGTTCGGTTACCGCCGCTACTGGATCGGCGAGCACCACAACGTCGCCAGCCTCGTGTCCACGAACCCGTCTGTGCTCCTCGGCCTGGTCGCGGCCGCGACGGAGCGGATCAGAGTGGGATCGGGCGGCATCATGCTGCCCAACTACGGCCCTTTGGCCGTGGCGGAGAACTTCGCCCTCCTGGAGGCGGCGTTCCCCGGCCGCGCCGACCTGGGGATCGGGCGAGCCCCGGGTGGCGACGGTGTCACGGCCCACTTGCTGCGCGGCGGCAGGAGCGACGACGGCGACCACTATCCCGGGCACGTCGAGCAGCTCGCCGCGATGATGACCAAGGACGGCCTGGACCTCGACATCAGCCGGGCCGGCCGGACAAGCGCCTACAACCTCAAGGCGATTCCGGGAGCCACGAGCGAGCCCGACCTGTGGCTGCTGGGCTCGGGCACCTACTCGGCCGAGCTGGCCGCGCGACAGGGCCGTCCCTTCGCCTTCGCGCACCACTTCGCCGGGCACGGGACCGAGCAGGCACTGGCCACGTACCGGAGCGGCTTCCGTCCGTCACGGCAGCTCGCCGAACCGAAGGCGATCATCGTCGTCAACGCCGTCGTCGCCGACACCCGGCAGGAGGCGGAATTCCTGGCTCTGGCACAGCTGCACATACTGGCCCGCTTCGAGACGGGACAGCCCTTCGAGCGCCAGTATCTGGCGGAGGAAGCCGCCGAACTCCCGATCACGGACTCCCAGCGTCCCGTCATCGATGCCCTCCGGGAGACCTTCGTCCTCGGTGACGCCGCCACCGCGGCCGAGCAGGTACGAACCCTGGCCGACCGCTTCCACGTCGACGAGATCATGATCCATCCGGTGCCGTCCGCCCGCCGTGGAGGCCCCGCGCGGCGCTCCCCCACCCGAGAACGAACCCTCGAACTCCTCGCTCGCGAACTCCTCTGACAACGCGACATCAATCGAACAACGAGAAGAGATCAGACCATGGTGAAACTCTCGATCGTGGAACAGGCCACGGTCCCGCGCGACAAGACCGCGATCGACGCGTTCGACGAGGCGCTTGCCACCAGCATCCACGCCGAGCAGCACGGCTTCCACCGGATGTGGTTCGCCGAACACCACGGCCTCGGCACCGTGGGCTCGCACGCACCCGAGGTCCTCATGGGCGTCGTGGCACGGGAGACCGAACGCATCCGCATCGGCTCCGGAGCGATCCTGCTCAACCACTACAGCCCGCTGAAGGTCGCCGAACTCTTCCTGCAGCTGGAGACCGTGGCACCAGGACGCTTCGACATGGGCCTGGGGCGGGCGACCACCGGACCCCTCGTCGACATCGCCCTCCGGCGTGACCGGGACAGCGGCCATCTCGACGACTTCGACCAGCAGGTGCAGGAAGTACTGGCCTTCCTGCACCACGACTTCCCGGCCGACCATCCCTTCCGTCGCATCGACCTCATGCCGACCGTGACCGCCCGCCCCGACCCATGGATCCTCGGCTCCTCCGGCAGCAGCGCCGCACTGGCCGCCGCACTGGGCGTCGGCTACTCCTTCGCCGGATTCATCAACCCGGGCGGGGCGGTTCCCGCCCTGCGGTCCTATCGCAAGGCGTTCAAGCCCACCCGGTACGGTGCCGAGACCCCCCAGGTGATGCTCGGCGTCGCCGTGTTCGCCGCCGACACCGATGAAGAGGCCCACCGGATGACCTGGCCGACCCGGGCCATCTTCGACAGCCTGGGCCGAACCGGTACTGCCCCGGTCGTCCCGTCCATCGACGAAGCCTCCCGCACGCTCACCACCGCGCAGAAGGACGAACCCTCCAGGATCGTCAACGGCCGGTGGCCCCGGCAACTCGCCGGCCGCCCCGAAACCGTACGGGACCAGCTCCTGCAGATGATCGAACAGACCGGGGCGACCGAGGTCATGCTCCAGAGCATCAGCCCCGACCAGGAGGCCCGCCGATACTCGCACGCACTCATCGCCGAGGCCCTCGGCGTCACCGCCGATGTGGGGTCGGCCAAAGCCGACGCGGCATAAGGACGACAGCAGGAGCAGCCTCCGAGCCCTGACCACCACCGGCGCCCCGGAAGACAGCCGCGACGAGGGTGAGTCGCTCGGGGGCCGCTCGCGACGATCTCTCCACGCTTCTGCGCGTCCAGGATCACCTGCCGCAGGATCCCCATGGTCCGGTCGATGGCGGCGGTCGTCTGCTCGGAGGCGTCGGGGTGGAGCTTGCGGGCGTACCTGAATTCCACAAGCTCGGCATTGACGAACAGACCCCGCCCTGAACGGTGGTCGGCACACGGCCGGCGGACGCCCGCGTCTGCGGTACCCCCCAATGGCACCGCAGACGCGTCACTCGACCTTCCAGCACTCGCCGTTCAGCGGAGCCGGGCGGTCAAGCGATACCGGCCTGACGGGATCCGGTACGAGGACACCCCGTCCGCGTGGTCGACGAAACGCACTCCGTCCACTCCTGACAGCGGCCTTCGTCCTTCGCGGACAGCGTCGGCGGAGGCGGCCGGAAGGCGCAGGGTCGCCGCGCTGTTCGCCGGCACGACCGCCTCGTACACCAGGGTCCGGCCCGCGTCCTGGAGCGCCCACTCGCTCCTGATCTCCCCGTACGGCGACTCGTACGCCGCCGAGACCTGGGTGATCCGGCCGGTGGGGTCAAGGTGCGGTTGCAGCAGGAAGTGCTTGAAGCCGGGGCTGTCCGGGTCGCGGGCGATGCCTGCCATGCAGGCGTACATCCACTCCATGATCGCGCCGTAGGCGTAGTGGTTGAAGGAGTTCATGCCGACCGGCCCGAACCCGTCCTCCTTCGCGTACGAGTTCCAGCGCTCCCAGACCGTCGTCGCCCCGTTCCTCACCGAGAACAGCCAGGACGGCAGCGCGTCCTGGTGCAGCAGCTTGTACGCCAGGTCCGCGCGTCCCTCGTCGGTGAGGACGGGGGCGAGGACGTTGACGCCCAGGAAGCCGACGGACAGCGTGTTCTCGGCGTACCGGACCCGGATGCTGTCCGGGTGCGCGGCCTTGTAGGCGTCGTCGTTGCCGATGTTGTCGGCGAGATGGCCGACGAGCGTCCGGCGCTGTGCCTCCGTCTCGCAGAAGCCGAGTTTGAGGACCCAGAGCAGCGCGGTCTGGCTGTTGTCCTCCGTCTTCTGGTTGGGGTCGGAGCCCGGTTCGATCGGGGAGGCGTCGCCGAGGCTGGATCTGACGGTGACCGTGCCGCCCGCGGTGCTCAGGTACTTCGTGATGAACGCCTGCCTGATTCGCCCGAAGAGCCGGTCGTACGCCTCGCCCTCCGCCGTCCTGCCGGTCGCGCGGGCCATCTGTGCCATCAGGTGGGTGCTGTAGCCGTAGTAGACGTCGCTCATCAACTGGGCGCTGGTCTTCTGCGGGGCCAGCCAGTCGCCGGTGAGGGAGCCCTGCCCCGCGTAGGTGTCGCTGGTCTGCGCCTGGATCCAGTCCAGGTAGCGGGTCATGGCGGGCCAGTTGTCCTCGACGACGGTCGGGTCACCGGTCATCTGCCATATGGTCCACGGCACGATGACACCGGCGTCGGCCCAACCGCTGCCGCCGCCCGGGAAGTTGAACCGTCCCGTCGGGGCGACCCCGGTGAACTGCGCCTTGTCCACGCCGTAGATGGCCTGCGAGTCGACGACGGTGTCCTGGAAGTGAGTGAGGAAGGCAGCGGCGTCCACGTTGTAGAGACCGGTCGTGGCGAAGACCTGGGTGTCGCCGGTCCAGCCGAGGCGTTCGTCGCGCTGCGGGCAGTCGGTGGGCACCCAGAGGTAGTTGCCGCGCTGACCCCAACGGATGTTGCTCACCAGTTGGTTGATGTCGGGATCGTCGGTGGTGAGGGTGCCGGTCTCGCGGATCGCGGACGTGGCGACCTTGCCGGTCAGGCCGGTGATCGTGACGGTGTCCGACGCGGTGACGGACGCGTAGCGGAAGCCGTAGAAGGTCAGGGAGTCCTGGTGGGTCTCACCGTGCGGGTCGCCCTTGAGGACGTACGTGCTGGTCGCCCGGGCGCTGCGGAGGTTGGCCCGGTAGACCGAGCCCTCGGGGCCGTCCGCGCCGGCGCTGTCGTCGTTGAGCATCTCCCCGAACCGGAAGGCGACCTGGGTCCCGGCCGGGCCGCGCAGGCTGTAGCGGGGTACCCCGACCATGTTCTGGCCGAGGTCGAAGACGGCTGTCTCGCCGCGGCCGATCCTGACCGGGGCGGAGGCCGCCTTCACCGGGTCGGTCACCGTGCGGGCAGGGTCCACGACGATCCGGCCCCGGCCGTTGGCGCTGCCGTCCTGTCCCGTGACACCGGTGGCCACGGTGATCGACGTCGGCCGCCGGTCCCACTTCGCCATCAGGCGCGCGGTCTCGGCCGGGTAGGCGAGGAGTTCCACGCCCGGGTACCTGTCCTCGAAGGCGACGCGCTCCGCGTCCGCCCAGGCCGAGTCGTCGTACCCGTGGGAGGTCCAGCCCGGCAGTTCCCTCCGGGCGTCGTAGGTCTGGCCGTCGTAGATGTCGTCGGCCCGGTACGGACCGGTGTCCGTGGCCTTCCAGCCGCCGCCCGGACCGGTGACGACCGTCTGAGACGAGCCGTCGGCGTACCGGATCAGCAGCTTGGCCTTGACCGCGAGGGCGTTGCCGTCCGCCGAGTAGTACGTACTGCCTTCGGATATACGGCCGTTGTACCAGCCGTTGCCCAGGACGACCGCGAGGGTGACGTCCCGCTCCCGCGTCACGAGGCCGGTGACGTCGTACGTCATGTAGTTGACGCGCGCGTCGTAGTTCGTCGAACCCGGGGGCAGCAGCTCGATCGTGGTCCCGCCGTCCTGGGGCACGGTCACAGGACGTCCGTTGACGTGGGCCTCGTACACGCCGAGGGCGGAGATGTAGAGCCGCGCCTCACGGACCTTGGGCTTCGGGGAGCCCGCCGCCCTGAGCCGTTCCTCCTTCCGCAGCATCGGCGCACCGGCCGAGTCGGGGGCCTTGCCCTTCATCCCGATCCACTGCGCCCCGTCCCATCCGCCGACGCCGTCGGTGCTCATGAGACCGGTCTCGAAGAAGGCGGGGGACGCGGTGCCGACCGGACTGCCTTCGCCGTCCCACACCGTGACGGTCCAGTGGTAACGGGCCGAGGCGCGCAGGGGTTCGCCCGTGTAACGGACAGCCACGGAATCGGAGGACAGCACACGACCGCTGTTCCAGACATCCGCCCGGCCGACGGTCAGCTTCTCCGGGGAGCTCGCGACGAGAATCCGGTACGCCCCCTGGCCACGTCCACGAGTCGCCGACCGCATGCGCCAGCCGAAACGCGGCCGGGTGGCGTCCACGCCCAGAGGATCGGTCCGGTGTTCCACCGTCAGCCCCCACACCGCGCCGCCCTCCGCACGACGGGACGCTTCCACTGCCTCGCTCACTCCGCCTCCTACGACACCGGTTCCTACCGACACGACACCGGCCGTCGCCGCGAGCACGGTTCGACGGCCTACTGCCGTTCCGTGTCCGCGGGGTGCGGTCCCCTCGCCGGCATCGCGGTCGGCGTCGTCGTCCGCACTGTGCGCTTCATGGATCACGCCGTGGTCCTCTCGGTTTTCCGGGAATCGGTCAGCGGATCGCGGGTGGTGAACGTGTGCCGGCCCGAGCCGACGATGTAGGTGGCGCGGCCACCCACAGGCATCCGGACCTCCGCCGTGGTGTTCGGGGGGAGTGTCACGTCGAGGCGGAACCTGCCGTTCCTACGGACCCACCGCACGGACACCACGCCGTACGGCGTGCGGTAGCTGCCCTCGGCATGGGTGAGGTCTCCGACCGGGCGAGGGTCGATCACCAGCTCGCGGTAGCCGGCTCTGCCGCGTGCCTGGCGGATGCCGACCAGGCCGCTGTGGAACCACTCCTCGATCTGAAGGAGGATCATGTGGTTCTTGGAGTTGCCCATGTCCCACTGTTCGGGAACGGTCGTCAGGCCGTTGGGATTGGCGATGGTGGGCGCCATGAAGTAGCCGTAGCTCGGACGGGTGTCTTCCTGGAGGACGTCCCACAGGACGTCGTCGCGGCCTCCGTCGTGCAGGGCCCTGACGATCGGGGCGAGACCGATGGTGCCGCCGCTGAAGTGCGGACCTCCACCGAACGGCCGGTGGGCGTGGACGAGTTCGACCAGCGCGTCGAGGACCCTGCCGCGTTCGCCCTCCGGTACGAGACCCTCGTCCAGCGCGAGCGCCTGCGCGGCCTGTGTCGCCCCGGCGGCGCCCTGGTCGCCCTCGGCGGTGTAACGGCCGAGGGACGGGTTGTAGAAGGCGTCGTTGAACGCGTCCTTGATGTTGGCCGTAAGGCTGCGGTATTCGGCGGCGTCGGCATCGCGCCCGATCAGTGTGGCCATCCGGGCCATCCGGTCGGCGATCTGGTGGTAGCCCCAGGTTCCGGTGATGCGGCCCGACGTGTTCTCACTGGCGATCCAGTCGGCGAGGGCCGCGTCGACGATGTGGGCGTCCGGGCCGGTGCCGGCCTTCCTGGTCCTGATGTAGTCGAAGAAGGCCTGCATCTGCGGGTAGTAGCGGCTCATCGTCTCCGTGTCGCCGTAGGTCTCGTACAGCAGCCAGGGGACCAGGATGATGCCGTTGCCCCAGTTGATCTCGTCGCCGAACCGGCCGGTGTAACCCCAGTCGTACACCGGGGCCTTGAGCGCCACGTTGCCGATGTCGGCACCGGCCCTGGACTGGCCCTCCGCCAGATGGCGCTGCATGGTGCGCAGGTAGGCCGCGTATCCGAAGGTGCGGTGGATGGATCCGAAGGGCTGTACGTAGTCGGCGGGGTAGGCGAGCTTTTCACGGCCGGGACAGTCCGTGAAGGTGGACATGGTGTTGCTCATGATCGAGTAACGGGCCATGCGGTGAATGCGGTTGATCCGGTCGTCGGAGGTCCGCACGGAGCCGGCCTCCGGGACGTCCGCGTGGATCTGCAGACCGGTCACCGTGTCCCGGGTCGGGACGTAGTCCTCGGGCAGGCCGGTCACCTGGAGCCACTGCATGCCGAAGTAGTGGAACTGCGGGTGCCAGCGCTCGCCTCGCTCGCCGCCGTGCGTCGTGTAGGCGGCGAACACGTCGGTGCCGCGCGCCGCGCCGCCGCCCATGATCGACGCCTGGTTGACAGTGCCGTCGGCGTTCAGCGACTCGGCGGGGTACAGCTTGACGGTGGTGCCGGCCGGCAGCGGGCCGTCGAGCCTGAGCAGCGGCCAGCCGGCGATGTTCTGCCCGAAGTCGAAGACCCACACGCCGGGCTGCGGCTGTCTGACGCTCACCGGACGCAGTCTGTCGACGACCTTGAGCGGCTCGGCCACGCGCCACACCAGCTCGGTGGTCAGATTGGGCGGCGGGGCGATTCCTGCGTCGGTCCAGCCCATGGCCGTACCGTCGCGCCGTTTCGCCGACGCGCCGAGGTCCGCGTCGGGGGCGGTCCAGGCAGGCTGCTCACGCCGGGCGTCGTAGTCGGAGCCGGAGTACCAGTTGGCTGTGGTGGTCGGGCCGAGCGCCGCCCTCCACGAACGGTCGCTGACGACCGTCTCGACCGTGCCGTCGTCCTTCGTGAGTTCCAGGCGGGCGATCAGTCGTGGTGTGACGGCGGCTCCCGCACTGGGATCGGTGCTCGCGAGCGGGTTGCCGGAGCCGGTGACGACGGCGCCGTTCTCGTGTCCCGAGGCGAGCCCGGGTTCGAAGGTGATGCCAGTGCCGTCGGCGCCCGCGGTACCGATCGCGGTGATCGTGCGTGACTCCAGGCGCTCGCCCCCGTCACCCGTGTCGATGTTGACGGTGCCACCGACGTGGTAGTTGGCCACGTTGTTCACCTTGACGGTGGTGGCGCCCCGGGCAGCGGGCGCGACGAGGCCTCCGCTGCCTTTGAACTGGCTCTGCCACCAGCTGTACGGGGCCGTGCGGCCGGTCGTGGGATTCGCGACGGACCGCGTCACCAGCGCCGTGCCGTGGCCCAGTTCGACGCCCAGAGTGTTGTCGCCGTGGCGGACGAGGCCGGTGACGTCGAAGACCCGGTATTCGGTGGAGAGTTGGTAGTTCGAGTTGCCCGGCGCGAGTACCTCGTCGGTGACGGGCCTGTCGTTGAGCCGGGCGACGTGCAGTCCGACGCCGGACAGGTACAGCCTCGCCCTGATGATCTTCCCTCGGCGCCTGTCCACGCGGAAGGCGTGGGCGAACACGGGCAGTGGCTGGTCGACGGTGCGGCCCGGGTACTCGATCCACCGGGCCTTTCCCCAGTCGGACCGCTTGAGGAGCCCCGTCTCCCATGAGGCGGGCCGGCTCCACGGTGTCGCGTCACCCTCGGTGCTCCATGCCCGCACCTGCCACACGACCCGGTCGCGCGAGGCCGGGGCAGGACCGTGCCAGGCGACGTCGGTCTGGGCCGAGGAGCGGACCTTGCCGCTGTCCCACAGAAGCCGGCCCCTGTCGAGATCCGGCTCGGTGCGCGCCGCGCGGATCCGGTAGGCGGCCTGGGCCCATCCCCCGGCGGCTCCCTCCACCCGCCAGCTCAGTCGTGGGGCGGGGTCGTCGACGCCGATCGGGTCGTCCTCGCGGCCGTCGACCGCGAGAGCGGTGACCTTCGCCCCGTGTCTGCCGCCGTTCCCGTCGGCGTGGGCCTCCGCTGTGAGGGGGCCGGGAACGGCGGGCAGCGCCAGCCCTGCCACGGAGACGGTCATGGTGCCGACGACCTGTCTACGACTGAACGCTCCGCCCGCTGTGCCGGACATGCCAAACCTCCGTTGATTCGAGAAGAGTTGGTTCGAAAGGGCCTGGAGAATCTGAGCGCTCGCCCACGTGTCCGAAGGCTTTGCTCAGCTTCCGGCCTTGTAGTCGACGTCCATCTCGGCGAGCAGCTTCTTGGGGGTGGACTGGTCACTGAAGATCTCCTGGAGACCGCTGAGCATGGTCTGCTGGACCTTGGCGTTGGGCCAGAGCTGGTCCATGAACGGCACGGTCCGGTCCGAGCCGATGAACGTGGAGAGTTCGGCCAGTGAAGGGGCCACCTTGAAGCCCGTGTCGGGGAGTGCGGGCAGGCCGCCCTGCTTCTCGACGAACAGGTTCATGCCCTCGGGGGACATCACGAAGTCCACGAACTTCAGGGCGAGTTCCTCGTTCTTGGCCTTGGCGTTGACGCCATAGCCTGCGCCCGCTGCCGCCGGAATGAGGGTCTCGGACGGAGTGTCGTTGGCAGGCAGCGCCTTGAGGGTGAAGGTGGCCTTCGGATTCTTCGCCTCAAGCAGGGCGATCACCCAGTTGCCTTGAACGATGCCCAAGGTCTTGCCGGTGGCCGCGAGTTGCTGGCTGGCTTCGTAGTTGGTGCCCAGGGGGTTCTGCTGGAAGCAGCCGGTCTTCTCCATCGTCAGGTACTTGTCCAGGGCGGTGGTCCACGGCGACTTCGCGAAGGTGGCCTGGCCGGCCTGCATCTTCTGGTCGAAGTCGCGGTCCGGTCCGTAGACGGTCGTGGCGACGAGCGCGTACAGGACGAGCTGGGTGACCCAGTTGTCCTGGTTGCCCAGGGCGAAGGCGGGGGTGCCCTTGGCCTTCGCGGCCTTGCAGAAGGCCAGCAGGTCGGTCCATGTCTCCGGCGGAGTGAGTCCGGCCTTCGTCATGGCCTGCTGGTTGTAGACGGCGCCGATGCCGTTCTGGCCGAAGATCGCGTTGTACGTCTTCCCCTCGTACTGGGCGACGCTCTTGATCGCCTCGGGCATCTTGGCGGCCCAGGGCCGGTCCGAGAGATCGCGCAGATAGCCGGGCTTGGCCAGGACGTGGGTGGCGCCCGGGTTGCCGTTGCCGGGCCAGACCGACATCACGTCCGGTGCCGTGCCCGAGGACAGCTGGGTGCGGATCTGTTGCTGGTACTGGTCGGCGCCGCTGGTGGTGTAGCGGACCTTGACACCGGGGTTGGCCTTCTCGAACGCCTTCACGACGTCCTCGACCGAGCCCTGATCGATCGAGGCGAGCGTCAGCGTCTTCGACTCGCCCGAACCGCCGTCGGTGCCCGCTTTGGTGCCGCCGCTGCACGCGGCCAGCACGGCCACGGACGTCACCGTTGCGATCAAAACCGGGAGTTTGCGTGTCTTCATGATGTCCCCCTCGGGGAAGCGCCACGTGGTCATCCGCGCAGCCCTCCCGCGAAGCCGTTGATGATGCTGCGCTGCAGCAGGAAGTAGACGAGCAGGACGGGCAGGATGCTGATCACCAGTGCGGCGAAGATGAGGTTCCAGTCGGTGACGTACTGGCCGACGAAGCCGGCGATGGCGACCGGCATGGTCTGCTGGGCGCTGCCGCTGAGGTACAGCAGCGGAGTGAAGAAGTCGTTCCACACGGCGACCGCGTTGAGCACGAGAGCGGTCACGGTCACGGGTTTGAGCATGGGCAGGACCACGTATCGGAAGCCCTGCAGCGGAGTGCAGCCGTCGATCAGTGCCGCGTCCTCGAAGTCGCGGGGCAGGGCGCGCAGGAAGCCGACGTAGAGGAAGACGGTGAACGGGACTTGGAGGCCGGAGTAGAAGAGGACCAGCGCCCATGGTGTGCCGAGCAGGCCCAGGTCTCGCATGGTCTGGTACAGCGGCAGCGAGGCGAGCTGGAAGGGGAGGACCAGGCCGAGGAGGAAGGTCAGATACGTTCCGCGGGACCAGCGTGCCGTGACGCGGGCCAGCGGGTACGCCGCGAGTGACGACACGGCCAGCACGATGGCGACACTGCAGGCGGTCACCAGCACGCTGTTGCCCAACGCCCCGCCCAGCGAGCCCTGTTGCCAGGCCTGCGTGAAGTTGTCGAAGGTGGGAGAGGTGGTCGGGCTGAGCGGCGACGAGGTGTCCGAGGCCGGCCGCAGGGCGAGGTTGACCAGGACGTACACCGGGAAGCCCACGACCAGGGCGACGGCGATCATCGTCAGTTCCAGCGCGAGGGTGCGCGGGCGGTAGCGGCTCACGATGCGGCCCTCTCGTTGCGGGACAGCACGGCGTACTGCCCGGTCGACACGACCGCCACGATGATCGTGAGGACGACCGCCAGCGCGATGCTGTAGCCGAACTCCCCCAGCGTGAAGGCGTCCTTGTAGATGAGGGTCGAGATGGTGTCGGTGGCATGGCCGGGGCCACCGCCGGTCAACGCGTAGACCTGGTCGAAGAGTTTGATACCGCCGATGATCGACAGCATCAGGTTGATGGTGAGAGCCGGAGCGAGCAGCGGCCGGGTGACCGACCAGAAGCGCCGGACCGGGCCCGCACCGTCGATGGCCGCCGCCTCGTGGACCTCCCTCGGCACCGACTGCAGCCCGGCCAGGAAGATCACCATCGAGTAGCCCGCGAACTGCCAGACGATCACGCCGACCACCGCCCACAGCGCAAGCTCCGGACTCCCCAGCCAGTCCTGCCGCCAGTCGCCCAACCCCACCGCCCCGAACAGGCTGTTGACCGCACCGTCCGGACCGAGCAGATTGCGCCAGAGGTACGCGGTCACGATCGGCGTGATCACGGCCGGGGCGAACAGGAACACCCTCAGCACGTTCCGGGACTTGATGGCCGTGTCGACGCCGAGCGCCAGCAGCAGGCCGAGGGCGTTCTGGACGACCGTGATGGAGACGGCGATCAGCAAGGTGTGCCAGATGGCCTGCTTCGCGTCCGCGTCGTGGAACATCTCCGAGAAGTTGTCCAGGCCGACGAAGGAGAAGTCGGGATCCAGGCCGTCCCAGTCGGTGAAGGCGTAGTGGACACCGCGCACACTCGGCACCAGGACGACGAACGCGAACAGCAGCAGCGCGGGGAGCGCGAACCACCAGGGCGGCGTGGTCCGCGCCCGCCGGACCCGGGCCGCCACCGGTTGTGGGTCCGGGGGCCGGTCGTGGTCCGGGAGTTGCTCGTGCGGGGCGAGGGTCACCGACGGACCTCCTGTCTTGAAACGATTCAAACAGATCGTCGAGCGAGGAATCAGGCCGATACGGCGCGGGAGCATGCGCCGACTTCCGCGCATGGAGGTGGTGCGGTCCGACGCCGGGCCCGGTCGGCTCGGCGTCACCTGTGGGTAACGTTTCCCAAAGGGTGTGCCAGACCTTAGAGAGCGGCCCGTGTGACGTCAAGATGCCGCACACGCTGCCCGATTGTTACGGCGGTACGGATCCGCGACCGCCCGAGTGGCTGCTGGAGCGCACTGTCCGTCCGTACACTCGACGACAACGTTTCCCGATGGGGAGGGAGCAGGATGGAGCCGTCGGCACGGCCTCGGCGCGTCACCATCGTCGATGTCGCGAAGCACGCCGGGGTGTCGACCACCGCCGCGTCGAAAGTGCTGCGCAACGCCTATGGAGCCAGCCCGGAGATGCGCGCGAAGGTGCGCCGGGCGATCGACGAGCTGGGCTACCGTCCGCACGCGGGCGCCAGGGGCCTGCGCGGGCAGACCTACACCATCGGCGTCATGCTGCCCGACATCCGCAACCCCTTCTTCCCCGAGATCCTCGACGGCGTCACCGCCTCACTGGCGGACACCGAGTACCAGGTGCTCCTGGGGCCGGGCTGCAACGGAGAGAAGGAGGAGGCCCGCGTCACCGAGGCGATGATCGACCGCGGCATGGACGGCATCATCCTGGTCGCGCCCGTGTCGCCGCCCTCGCATCTGGAACACATCGCCGCCTCGGTACCGACCGTCGTTGTCGGCCGACACGGCAAATCCCCGCTGTACGACACCGTGGTCGACGACGACGCCGAGGGCGCGGCCCTGGTCGTGGCCCACCTCGCAGGCCTCGGACATCGCCGGATCGCCCACATCGAGCATCGCGAGACCGACCCGACGCGACTGGCGGAGATGCCCAACGCCCGACGTGCCGACGGTTATCGACTGGCCATGCGGGCGCACGGGCTGGAGAAGTGCATCAACGTGGTCTCCACCACCTACACCCAGGAAGGCGGCTACCTGGGCGCGAAGGAGCTGCTGGCCCGTCCCGCCACCGCCCGGCCCACGGCCGTCTTCGCCGGAGCGGACATCGTCGCCATGGGCGTGCTCGACGCGGTCGCCGAAGCCGGGCTGTCCGTGCCCGGCGACCTCTCGGTGGCCGGATACGACAACACCACGTTCGCCGCGTTCGCCCCCATCTCGCTGACCAGCGTCGACCAGTCGGGCCGCGAGATGGGCAGAAACGCCGTACGCCTCCTGTTGGAACGGATCGCCGACCGCGGCCGGAATTCGGCCCAGGTCACCCTCTCCCCCACCCTCGTGCCACGACGGTCCACGGCGAGACCGACGGAGTAGGGCTTCGAGACCGAGCCGCGCGGCGGCCGTTCAATCGTTCGGTTGAATGTTGCATTCCACTGTTGGAAAACGTTGCCCATCCGAGCCGACGGAGCCAGGATGGAGGGCGCCCGACGGCCATGGCCGAGCCATGCGCCGGGCTTCGCCACCCCCCATCAGAGAGGTCTCCCCCAACGTGTCCAGCTTCAGCAGACGACATGTCCTGGCCACCGGCGCAGGCGCCGCCCTCGGCGTC
>NZ_JBSFDA010000176.1:0-20935 GCF_053593675.1 Streptomyces sp. NPDC002156
GCACGGGCAGGGTGAGCATGTTCAGCCCGGCCGTGTGGAACAACGGGGCGGAGACCAGGGCGCGTTCGTCGGTGATGACGTCCTGGTCGAGCCTCGGCCGCCGCCCGCCGCCTGCGGGAGGCCGCCTCCGCGCGCGACGCCGCCGAGAGCCGCTGCCGCGAACTCGACCGCCTGTCCGCCCGCTCGGCCACGGCGGTACGACGGCTCGCACCCCTTCGTGCCGCCCACGACCGGGTGGCCCGCCTCGCCACCCTCACCGCGGGCACCTCGGCGGACAACGAACGCAAGATGCGCCTGGAGTCGTACGTCCTCGCCGCCCGCCTCGAACAGGTGGCGGCAGCCGCGACGGCACGGCTGTTGCGCATGTCGTCGGGCCGCTACACCCTCGTCCACTCGGACGACCGGGCCGGGCGGGGCCGCAGCGGCCTCGGGCTGCATGTGGTCGATGCCTGGACCGGCCGCGAGCGGGACACGGCGACCCTGTCCGGCGGCGAGACGTTCTTCGCCTCGCTCGCCCTCGCCCTCGGCCTCGCGGACGTCGTCACGGACGAGGCCGGCGGGGTCCGCCTCGACACCCTCTTCATCGACGAGGGCTTCGGCAGCCTCGACGACCAGACGCTGGACGAGGTCCTCGACGTCCTCGACTCACTGCGCGAACGTGACAGAAGCGTCGGCATCGTCAGCCATGTACCGGACCTGCGGCGCCGGATCCACGCCCAACTGGAGGTGGAGAAGGGGAGATCGGGGTCGGTGGTACGGCAGCGGGGCGGCGGCTGATGACGTCGGCGCTCACTGCCCGACGGGGCGACGGGGGAGCGGCGACGAGTAGACGACGCTCGTCGTCACCGAACCCAGCGCGCCGATCTTGCCCGACACCTCCTCCAGATGCCGCATCGAACGCGCGATGACCTTGATGACGAAGCAGTCGTCTCCCGTCACGTGATGCGCCTCCAGGATCTCGGGCGTCACGGCGACCAGATCGTGGAACGGCTTGTAGTTGCCGTTCGGGTACCTGAGCCGGACGAAGGCGACGATCGGCAGGCCGAGCTGCTCCGGGTCGACGACCGCCGCGTACCCCTGGATGACACCGGCCTCCTCCAGCCGCCGCACCCGCTCGGTGACCGCGCTCGGGGACATCGCGACGGCACGCGCCAGCTCGGCGAAACTGGCGCGGCCGTCGCGCTGAAGGACATCAAGGATGCGCCAGTCGGTGGCGTCCGGGGAAAACGTGCTCATGCCCGAGGAATAGCAGGGAAATCCCCGGCTGATCAAGAGTAAGGCCGTGGATCACACCTTCAGGTGAAGTGATCACCGGCCGTAGATTTCCGGTGAGGAACCTCAGCCGGGAGTTCCCACCAAGGGAGGCCAGACCATGAGCACCACCGCGATCACCACCAACCCCGTCCTGCGCGTCGCCCCGGCCGCCCCGGCCGAGGCCGCCGCCTACTTCGCCGCGAGCCTCGCCTTCCACGCCGACGTCTCCGACGTGGCCGCCGCCCTCGCGGCCGACGCCGACCCCGGCTTCGTCCTCATCGACTCCCGCTCCACCGAGTCCTGGGACCAGGGCCACATCCCGGGCGCCCTTCACCTCCCGACGGCCCTGATCCCCGCGCAGGCCGCACAACTGCTCGACAAGTCGATACCGGTGGTGACGTACTGCTGGGGCCCCGGCTGCAACGGAGCAACCCGCGCCGCCCTCGCCCTCGCCCAACTCGGCTACCAGGTCAAGGAGATGCTCGGCGGCTTCGAGTACTGGGTACGCGAGGGCTTCGAGTTCGATACATGGGAGGGCCGGACCCGCCGCGACGCGGACGAGCTGACAGCTCCGGCGGACGCGGCGGACTGCGGCTGCTGAAGCAAACGCCGACCCCGCGTCCTGTGTACGAGCCGCGTCCCGTACGAGCTTCAGTCCCGCACGACTTCGGGCAGCGGCCGCAGGAAGGCACGGTCCGCCGATCCGAACTCCCCGTCCGGACGGGCCGCGTGCAGGACGACGTCGAGGGCGGCATCCGGATCGCAGGCGTAATGCCCGCTGGCCCAGGCGGCGTTGGCCTCGACGACGGCCCACTCCGAGCCCTCCGCCAGCAGACCGACGTCCACGACGACAGCGCTCGGCAGGTGCTGTGACGCCAGGCTCTCGGCGAAGGCCAGTACGTCCGCGCGCCGAGGGTCCTCGTCGAGCGGGACGACATCCAGCTCGCCGTGCGCCAAGTACCGGCTGCCGGTGCGGACTTCACCGTCGAGCAGGAACAGCCGGTACTCCACGGTGAACGTCACGATGTCGCTCACCAGCACCGGCGTGCCGTCGTCGACCGCGTCGGGACCCGGCAGCCGGCTCCCGTCCGGATAGACACGCGCGGGGAAACTCTTGTCGTTGGGCGGCTTCACGAAGGCGGGCCTCCGCAGCTGCCGAGCCTCGGCGACGGTGCTGAACTCGATCTCCCTGTGCGTGAGTTCGTACGGCAGCCGGGCCAGCCAGTCCGGCGCCGCCTCCAGCAGCCCGAGCCCCAGCTCGGCGGCCACCGCGTCCGCGAACAGCGGACCGGCGTACAGCGTCGCGCCGTCGGCCGCCCGCCACTCCTCCGGCACCCGCCACTCGCGCAGGACCTCGACGCCCATGGCGCGACGGCGTGCCGCGTCGGCCAGTGCGTGTCCGGTCGCGGTGACGCGTGGGGAGAGAAAGAGAGTTCGGGCGTTCATGGAAGTCGAGGGTGGCCCACCGGGTGGGACGGGGGACAGCGAATTTACGGGCGCGCACTGCGTGTAGGTTGCTGCGCATGGCAGTTGAGTGGGTGGAGTCGGGCGGTGGGCCGCTCATCGCGGTGCCGGAAGCGGTGCTGCCGTTCTGGGCCGGGGCCGACGGCGACGAGTTGTCGACGGACTACGACCGGGCGTGTGAGGTGGACGGGCTCATCGGGTTCGTGCCCGTCGGTGACACCACGGCTCTCGTCCTCGGCGACGAACCCGCCTCGACCGCGTTCCTGCCGGAGCACGACACCTTCGTACGGTGGTGTGCCGCCGACACCGAGGACGAACTCCTCGCTAGTGTCCCGGCCGCGCTCGCCGCAGCGGAGTGGGAGGCGGACAGGGTGTGGGAGACACCGGGCGACGTGGTCCTCTTCGACTCGGCCTGGCCGGGCAAGGAGACGGACCGGACCGAACAACTGCGGGTCGGGCTGGCGCCGGGGCGGTACGCGGTGCGGGCGGCGTACGTGGAGCCGGGGCCGGAGACGTGGGTGGGGCTCGTGCAGTTGCGGCGGCTGGTGGACTGACCGGCTGACGCAAGGACCGGGGTGGGGGTTGTGAGGCGCGCAGCCCCACAACCCCCGTACTCCGCCCCTTAGTTGCTCTTAGCGAGCCGCCTCACAGCTGCGACAGCTCGTCCACCAGGTCGTCCAGCCCCAGCGACCCCTGCGACAGTGCCGCCATGTGCCAGGCCTTCGCGTCGAAGGTGTCGCCGTGGCGGCGCTGGGCGTTCTCGCGGCCCAGGAGCCAGGCCCGTTCGCCCAGCTTGTAGCCGATCGCCTGGCCGGGGATCGTCAGATAGCGCGTCAGTTCGCTCTCCACGAAGTCGGTGGGGCGGCTGCTGTGGGCGCCGAAGAACTCCTCGGCCAGTTCCGGGGTCCAGCGCTCTCCGGGGTGGAAGGGGGAGTCCGCCGGGATCTCCAGCTCCACGTGCATGCCGATGTCGACGATGACCCGGGCCGCCCGCATCATCTGCGCGTCGAGGTAGCCGAGGCGCTGCTCGGCGTCCGTGAGGAAGCCCAGCTCGTCCATGAGGCGTTCCGCGTACAGCGCCCAGCCCTCGCAGTTGGCGCTGACGCCACCGATGGTGGCCTGGTAGCGGGAGAGGTTCTCGGCGACGTGGGCCCACTGCGCGAGCTGGAGGTGGTGGCCGGGGACGCCCTCGTGGTACCAGGTCGAGACCAGGTCGTACACCGGGAAGCGAGTCTGGCCCATCGTCGGCAGCCAGGTGGTGCCGGGGCGGGAGAAGTCCTCCGACGGGGCCATGTAGTACGGCGCCGCCGCGCTGCCGGGAGGCGCGATGCGGGACTCCACCTTCTTCACCCGCTCGGCCAGCTCGAAGTGCGTGCCGTCCAGTGCCTCGATCGCCTGGTCCATCAGACCCTGGAGCCACTCGCGGACCTCGTCGACGCCCTCGATGTGCTTGCCGTGCTCGTCGAGATGCGCCAGCGCCACCCACGGCGTCTCCGCACCGGGCAGGATCTTCTCGGCCTCCAGCTTCATCTCACCGAGGAGACGGTGGAACTCGGCCCAGCCGTACGCGTACGCCTCGTCCAGGTTCAGATCCGTGCCGTTCCAGTAGCGCGACCAGCGCGCGTAACGCTCCCGGCCCACCGTGTTCGGCTTGCCGTCGACGGCCGGCGCGTACACGTCCCGCATCCAGTCCCGCAGTTCGACGACGGCCTCGTCCGCGACCCGCGCCGCCTCGTCCAGCTCGGTGCGCCGCGCCTCGGGGCCGGCCGACGCGAAGTCAGCGAACCAGCCGATGCCCTTGCCGTCCAGGTCGGACCACTCGCCGAGCTGCCCGACGAACGTGGCCGTGGGGCGCGGCCCCGCGTACAGCTCGCGTTCCAGGCCCAGGGTCAGGCTCTCCCGGTAGCCCCGCAGGGCGACCGGCACCGCGCGCAGCCGCTCAACGACCGCCGCCCAGTCCTCGTCCGTCTCCGTCGGCGTCACCGTGAACACCTCGCGCACCGAGTGCGCGGCCGTGTGCATGTTGCCGACCGCGCGCAGGCTCTCGCCGGCCTCGTGCACGGCGAGTTCGGCGGTGAGCCGCTCGCGCAGCAGCCGCCCGCAGCGCCGCTCGATGTCACTGTCCGCGCCAGGCTGCCGCTCGGCCTCGTCCAGCCGGGCCAGCGTCGTCCGCGCCAGCTCCGCCAGAGCCTCCTGGCCGGCGGGTGAGGTGTCCGGCAGCCTGCTCGAACTCTCCTTCACACCGAGGTAGGTACCGGTAACGGGATCGAGGGCGACAAGGTCGTCGACATAGGCGTCGGCGACCTCACGAGGCAGGGGGCTCTTGGTATCTGACATGCGCTCATCCTCGTACGCGCCCATGGACCATGCCAAGCGGGTTCACCCGCGCCCCAAACAGGCGCGGGGAACTGCGCGACCAGCCACGACGAACCCGCAGACGAGCGTCAACCTTTGAACGGTGTGTTCAGTCCCGCGAACTGTGGTCGTACGGCAACGGAGAGGCAACCGGCGACGCATCCAACCGAGCCGTGATCACCAGAGTCCCCTCCTCGATCTGATAATCCAACGGCAACCCAAGCCCCCGCATCGCCGCGACCATCCCCGTGTTGGACGACTGCGTCACCGCATACACGTGCTCGCAGTTCGCCTCACGAGCCATCGACACCAGGCGCCGAAGAAGCTCGCCGCCAATACCCCGCCGCTGCCACTCGTCCTCGACGATCAGCGCGATCTCGGTCTCGTCGCCGTCCCAGAGGAGATGACCGAGCCCGACGACCCGCCCCGACGCCGTCTGCACGGCGAGCGTGCGCCCGAAGCGCGGGCTGAGCAGGTGGTTGAGATAGCGGTCGGCGTCGCCCATCGGCCCGTGGTAGCGCAGCGACAACGTGCGCGGCGAGCAGCGCTCGTGCATCGCCTTCGCCGCGTCCAGGTCACCCGCGTCGGCGCGCCGTACGGTGATGGCGTTGCCCCGCGGCAGCGTCAGCACGTCCTGGCCGTGCGGGACGCGGGGCCCGAGCCGCGCGTCCAGCTCCACCAGCGCCCGCGCCCGGGCGAACTCGGTCGGGGTGAACGGCAGATACGGCCGCTCCACGGTGATCACTCCACCTTCCGGCGCGCGCAGCCGCATCACCGTGTCCGTCTCTTCGAGGGCGCCCTCGACCGGTACGCCCTCCCGTGCCGCCGAGTCGCCGCCGGGCAGCGACCGGATCGTGCACCGCCCGAGCAACTGGCGCAGCGCCAAGGGCAGTTCGGCCCTGTCCAGGGCCGTACGGGTGGCCAGGCCCAGGACCCGGGTCGGCGCGTCGACGAGATCGTGGGTGTCGGCCCGTTCGATCCACGTCCCGGCGCCGCCCGCCCGGGACACCGACCCGGAGATCTCGGCGGCGTCGAGGTCACCGGGGGCGCGCAGCAGGAACTCGTCGACCGTGCCCACGGCCAGCGGATGCGTCTGGAGGCTGAGGATGTCGATGCGCCGCTCGGCGAGGGCGGTGCACAGCGCGGCGAGCGACCCCGGCTGGTCCTTCACCGTCGTCCGCATCCGCCACAGCACACTCACGCCGGAGCCCACGCCGGTATCGCTACCGGTATCGGTATCCGTACCGGCATCCGTGTCGTCCGGGGGTGCGTGACCGTGGCGGCTTGTCCACCATGTGCGCAGCAGGGCGGCGAGTTCGACGACGTCCTGCCGCCACCGGCGTACCGGGCGCCCGTCCGTCACAGCAGTTCCTTCACATACTTTTCGAGTCATGCAGTCACCATGCGCCAACGGTGTTGCGTGATCACGAACGGACTGTGACCGAAGGGTTAAGTTGCCTTTCGCCCTTTTTGTTAACTTTTCCACGATTATCGGCGGGCGTACCGCTACTGCCCCACCCGCCCCGGCTGCAGCACCTTCGTGAACAGCACGGTCCCGTCCTGCTCGCGCAGCCGCACCGTCAGTTCCCCGCTGTGGCCGTCGATGTCGACCTCGCCGAAGAACTGGTAGCCGCCGGCCGGCGAGACGTTCGCGGCCTCCGGTGCCTTCACGAAGACCCGCTCCGGACCGAACGTGCCGTCGAGCGCGCTCGCTGGGAAGGCCCCGGCGTTCAGCGGGCCCGACACGAACTCCCAGAACGGCTCGAAGTCGGTGAAGGCGGCCCGGGAGGGCTGGTAGTGCTGCGCCGAGGTGTGGTGGACGTCGGCGGTCAGCCAGACCGTGCCGGTGATCCGCCGGTGCTTGACGTACCGCAGCAGCTCGGCGATCTGCAGCTCACGCCCGAGCGGCGCGCCCGGGTCGCCCTGCGCGACGGCCTCGATGTTGGCCTTGCCCTCGGTGGCGTCCGGCACGACCAGGCCCAGCGGCATGTCGGCGGCGATCACCTTCCACACGGCACGCGAGCGCGACAGCTCCCGCTTGAGCCACTCCAACTGCTCGGCGCCGAGGATGCCCTGTGGGTCGACGGTCTGGTCGTCGGGGGAGTTGGCGTTGCGGTACGTCCGCATGTCGAGGACGAACACGTCGAGCAGCGGCCCCTGGTGCAGCACCCGGTAGACGCGGCCGTCGCGGGCGCCAGGCCGGAGCGTGGAGATCGGGAAGTACTCGCTGAAAGCCCGCCGGGCCCGCCCGACCAGGGTGTCGACGCTCTTCTCGGTGTAACGGGTGTCCGAGTCGAGGATGGTCTGCCCCGGGTACCAGTTGTTGCGGACCTCGTGGTCGTCCCACTGGATGATCGACGGGACCTGCGCGTTGAACCGCCGCAGGTTCTCATCAAGCAGGTTGTAGCGGAAGTTCCCGCGGAACTCGGCGAGCGTCTCGGCGACCTTCGCCTTCTCCTCGGTCGTGATGTTCCGCCAGGTGCTCCCGTCGGGCAGCACGGCGGTCGCGGCTATCGGGCCGTCGGCGTAGATGTTGTCGCCGCTGCATATGAAGAAGTCGGGATCGAGCTTCCCCATCGCGTCGTAGATCCGGTAGCCGCCGAGGTCCGGGTTGATGCCCCAGCCCTGCCCCGCCAGGTCCCCCGACCACAGGAACCGCACCCCGTCACGCCGTCGCGCCGACGCCGTACGGAAGGTGCCGGTGACGGGCTCGCCGGTGCGGCGCGGGTCGTCCGGGTCGGCGAGCAGTACGCGGTAGTGGATCTGCTCGCCGGACGGCAGCCCGCGCAGCCGCGTCGTACCGGTGAAGTCGCTGTCCGCGCCGAGCAGCGGACCGTGCCAGCGGCGGGCGTTGCGGAACGACTCGGTGGCGGACGTCTCGACGACCATTCGGGCGGGCCGGTCGGAGCGCACCCACACAAGACCCGAGTCGGCGGTCACATCGCCGGTCTGGACCCCCCACCCGGCCTTCGGCCGCCCGGACAGGGCGAACGCGGGAGCCGCCGCACCGATGGCGGCGGGCAGGGTCAGGGCCGCCGAAGCGGCGAGCGAACCGCGCAGCACGCTGCGACGACCGGGCAACGGGAGAGGTGACATGGGACGTGCCTCCGGGGACAGGATCCGGCGAGTGTGCACTGCAACAACTACTGGGACACCGCAGCGCGCACGCAAACCACAAATGAACAACTGCCCCCGCCGACAAGGGAAGCCGACAAGGGAAGCCGACAAGGGAAGCAGGCAAGGGAAGCAATCAAGGGAACAGGTCATCCGCCGACCGCGTCGGCCATCAGCCGCACCCCGGCCGCGATCCGCGCGGGCGACAACTGCGCGTACCCCAGCACCAACCGCACGCCCCCACCCTCCACGCGCGCGTGCGCGAAGTCCGTCAGCGGCCGTACGGCGACCCCGGCCGCCGCCGTCCGCTCCAGGAACCGCTCCTGCGGCCCGTATCGCTCCGGCAGCGCGGCGATGACGTGCAGACCGGCCGCGATCCCCGAAACCTCCGCCCCGGGAAAGTGCTCCTCCAGCGCCGCCACGAGGGCATCTCGCCGTTCGCGGTACGCGCGCTGGCAGCGGCGCAGATGCCGGTCGTAGTCGCCGCGCTCCACGAACCGCGCGAACAGCTCCTGGTCGAGGGCGGGATGCCCAAGGTCCATCGTCCGTTTCCGCTCGACGACCTCCTCGGCGACCGACTCCGGTACGAGGAGCCAGCCGAGCCGCAGCCCGGGCGCGAGCGACTTGCTGACGGACCCGGTGTACGCGACACGCTCGGGGTCGAGCCCCTGAAGCGCGCCCACGGGGGCTCGGTCGTACCGGAACTCCCCGTCGTAGTCGTCCTCGATCACCAGCCCGTCCACCGACCGCGCCCAGTCGAGGAGTTCGGTACGGCGGCCCGCGGAGTAGGCGATCCCGGAGGGGAACTGGTGCGCGGGCGTTGTCACCACCGCCCGTACCTCGGAGGCCCGCAGGGCGTCGAGGTCGAGCCCCTCGTCGTCCAGGGGCAGGGGTACGGCGTCCAGGCCGGCCGCGATGTACAAGGTGCCGTGTTCCGGGCTTCCGGGGTCCTCGACGCCGATGTCGCGCATCCCGCGCGCGTGGAGCACGTATCCGAGCAGCGTCGTCGCCTGTGCCACCCCGGAGACCACGATCAGCCGTTCCGGGTCCGCGACCACACCCCGGCGCCGTGCGAGCAGCTCCGCGAGTGCCGTCCGCAGCCGGGGCAGTCCGCGCGGGTCGGGGTAGCCGAGGGCGTGATGGGGGACCTCGGCGAGTACCGCGCGCTGGGCGGCGGCCCACGCGGCACGCGGGAACAGCGACAGGTCCGGGGTACCCGGGCGGAAGTCGGCGCGGGCACCGGGGGAGCGCGGAGCGAGGTCCCGCGCGCGTGGGTGCGCGGCCCGGACGGCACCGCCCACCCAGGTCCCCGCCCCGCGCCCGCTGCGCAGATAGCCCTCCGCGGTCAACTGCTCGTACGCCTCCGTGACCAGCCCCCGCGACACGCCGAGGTCGGCCGCGAGGTCCCGGCTCGACGGCAGCCGGGTCCCCGGTGCGAGCCGCCCCGAGCGGACCGCCGCCCTGAGCGCCTCCTGAAGCGAGCGCCCACGCGCGCGTGCCGGTGCGGCGGCGGCCGGGAGCAGCAACTCCCAGGTGGCGGAGCCCGGCAGCCCGCTCGGACTGGTCCCCGATGACGTCATGGAAGTGGACCTTAATCCGGTCCACCGCGGTCCCTAGCGTGACGCCCATGAAGACCACCGCCGACCCGCCCGACGTCACTCCCGCGCGCGGGGCCCTCCTCACCGCCCTCGCCGCCGTCCTCGTCGGCTGCTCCTTCACGGCGAACAGCGTCCTCGGCGACTACCCGTACGCGGGCGGCCAGTTCCTGCGCTACGGCCTGGCCTGGCTCCTGCTCCTGCCCCTGGTCGGCCGGGGCGGCGCCGCCCCGCTGCGGACACTCACCGCCCGCCAGTGGACCCGCCTCGCGCTGCTCGCGGCCGTCGGCATGGTCGGCTTCAACCTGGCCGTCATCGCCGCCGAACGCAGCGCGGAACCGGCGGTGCCGGGCGTGTTCGTGGGCTGCGCGCCCGTGGTCGTGGCGGTCCTGGTGCCCCTGCTGGACGGGCGGCGGCCCCAACGGGCGGTGCTGTACGGGGCGTTGATCGTCGCGGCGGGCGCGTTCGCGGTCCAGGGGTGGGGCCGTACGGACGGCGTGGGCATCGCCTTCTCCGGGTGCGCGCTGGCCGGCGAGGTCGGCTTTGCGGTGCTCGCCGTGCCCTTGGTACGGCCGCTGGGGCCCCGGCTGCTGTCCGCGACCGTGTGCGGCCTCGCCGCCGTCGAGTCCGCGCTCGCCGGGGTGGTCCTCGACGGCGCCGGCTGGCTGCGCGTGCCCGACGCCACCGAGACCGCCGCACTGCTGTGGCAGGCGGCGGTCGTCACGGTCGTCGGCTTCGTGTGCTGGTACATCGGCATGCAGCGGATCGGCGCGGAGCGCGCCACGCTCTTCTCCGGCCTCATCCCGGTCGCCGCGGCCTGCACCGCCCCACTCGTCGGTACGGGCTCCTACGGCCCCGCGCAGGCCGCCGGAAGCGCCCTCGTGGGCGCCGGAGTCGCCCTGGGATCGGGCGCGTTGAGTCTCGTACGTCTACGTCGGTCAGCGGCTGCCGTCGAGGATCACCCGGGCGACCAGCGCCGGGTCGTCGTTCATCGGGACGTGACCGCAGCCGGGCAGCCGGATCAGCCGGGCCTTGGGGATGATCCGCTTGGCGCGGACGCCCTGGCGGCGCACGAGCAGCAGATCCCGGGTGCCCCACGCCACAGTGACCGGGATGCCGGGCACGTCGTCCGTGAACCGGACGTCGCGGCCGGATCTGAGGGTCTCGGTGAACCGCTGGGCGTTCGCCAAGGCGAGCGTCTCCGCGACGACGGCCTCGGGTGAACGGCGGCCGGGCCGGGCGTAGATGGTGCTCGTCAGGACGCTCCGGCCCGCCGCAGAGCGCGACAGCCGCTCGACCAGCGGCACCGGCATGCTCCGCGCGGCCCGCCGCATCGCGAGCAGCACTCCGAACGCGTACCGCCGCTCCGCCTGCGACCAGAACCCCGCCGGGGAGATCGCGGTGACCGACCGCGCCCGCTTCTCCCGCCCGAGTTCCAGGGCCAGCAGACCGCCCAGCGAGTTGCCCGCCACATGCGGCCGGTCAAGGTCCAGCGCCTCGCACAGGGCGCCGAAGACGGCGGTCATCGTCGGCAGGTCGTGGGTGAAACCGTCCGCCAGCGGCGGGGACACGCCGAACCCGGGCAGATCGACGGCGATCACCTCGCGCTCGGTGGCCAGGATGTCGATCACCGGGTCCCAGGCCTGCCGGTGGTGCCCGATGCCGTGCAGCAGCAGAAGCGGTTCGCCGGCGCCCACGCGCGCGTACGACAGGGTCACGGTCCTGGTCCCGGCCTGCGGGCCGGACGGAGAGGGGACCTCGAAGGAGACGGTGGCGGACATGGGGCTGCTCCTCGGCGTGCACGTCTGCGTGGTTGTTTGCGGGCGCTGCGTAGACAGCTTGTCAGCAACTGCTACCGACGGGTAGCCCTGTGCGGTCACTGCCCGCAACTCGCTGGACACGACCCTCGCCGCCGGGTTGGGATGGAGTGGTGACCGCCGACACCGTGACCGACGTATTCGAAGAGCACCGGCCCGTCCTCATGGGCGTCGCCTACCGCATGCTCGGCCGGGTGGCCGACGCGGAGGACGTGGTCCAGGACGCCTGGCTGCGCTGGGCCGGCGCCGACCGCACCGACGTACGCGAACCGCGCGGCTACCTCGTACGCGTCACGACCCGGCTCGCCATCGACCGGCTGCGCCAGGTGAAGTCGCGGGGCGAGACGTACGTCGGCCCGTGGCTGCCCGAGCCGTACGTGACCGACCTGGCCGAGACTGCTCCGGACGCGGCCGAGCGGGCCGTGCTCGCCGACACCGTGTCCCTCGCGGTCATGGTCGTCATGGAGTCCCTCTCGCCGCTGGAGCGCGCGGTGTTCGTCCTCAGGGAGGCCTTCGGATACCCGTTCGCGGAGATCGCCGCCATGCTCGACCGCGCCGAACCGGCGGTGCGCCAACTCGCCGGACGCGCCCGCCGGCACGTCGACGAACGGCGCCCGCGGTACGAGGTCGACCCGGCCCAGCGCCGCGACCTCACCGAACGGTTCCTTGTCGCCGCGGAACAGGGCGACCTCGCGGGCCTCATGGAACTCCTCGCCCCGGACGTCTGCCTCGTCGCCGACAGCGGCGGCCTCGCGCGGGCGCCGCGCCGCATCCTGGAGTCGGCCGACCATGTGGGCCGCTTCGTCATCGGCACCGCGGGCAAGGGCCTCGCGGAGGCGTCGATCCGCTTCCTGGAGATCAACGGCGGCTTCGCGCTGCTGGTCCTGGACGGCGGCAAGCCCGACGCCGTGATCCAGATGGACGTGGCGGACGGCCGTATCCAGCACGTGTACATCATCCGCAACCCGGACAAGGTGCGTTCCCTGGTACCTCCCCAGGAACTCTGATTGGTCTTGACCAAGTACCTGGGCCGCCCTATGGTCGCAGGAAAGTGCAACAACCTTTAATAAACAAGGGCGCTAAAAAGCCGCCGGACCACGGCGATTGCGGAGGACAGGGTGGGGACCACGCAGTTGGAAACGGTGCCGGAGCCGAAGTACTGGCATCTGAAGACCGTGCTCAGTGAGGCACTGGACTCCGAGTTCACCGTGGGCGAGATCCTGCCCAACGAGCGCGACCTCGCGGCCCGCTTCGGCGTCGCTCGTGCCACGCTCCGCCAGGCACTGGAACAGCTCGAACTCGAAGGCCGGCTCCAGCGCCGCCGCGGTGTCGGTACGACCGTCGCCCCGCCGCGCATGGGCGTCGCAGTCGGCACGGCGGCACAGCACGTGTGGCCGGGCGCGTCGGACGACACCTGGCAGCCGGTGGACAGCACGCTGACCGTACCGGCCGCGGTGGTGGCCGCCGCCCTGGAGACCGACCGGGACGAGCCCGTCCACACCGTCCGCCGCTCCCGCGTCTCGCACGGCCAGCCGGTCGCCGCCGAGCTGCTCTACGTCCCGGCCGCCTCGGTGCCCGACCTGTCGGCGATAGACGCCCCGTCCGGCCCGGCACGCGCGCGTGCGGTGCTGCGCGAACTCCAGCGCCTGGACCTGGAGGGCCAGGACCGCGCGGTGGAACTCGGCTCGGCCCGCGCGGACGACGCCAAGGAACTGGACCGCCTCCCCGGGGCCCCCGTCCTAGTCGTCACGACCCGCTTCTTCGCGGGGGCACGCACAGCGGCCCTCTCGGTCGCGACCTACCGCGCTGACACGTGCCGCCTGACCTTCGGCGACACCGGAGGAGTGGAAATACACCACGGCCCGGAACGCCGCGCTTCCTGACGGCCGTACAGCATCCGACGTTCACCCGCGCCCCTTTGGGGCGCCCCAAAGGGGCGCGGGGAACTGCGCGACCAGCCACGACGCACCCGCAGCTCTAGAACTGCGCCCACGCGGAGCGCTGCTCACCGCCGGGCAGTCACAGTCCCCTCCACCGCGAACAACTGCTCCTCGACATGGTCAAGAGCCAACCGCAGCGCACCCGTAGCCACCGCCGCCTCCCCGAGCAGCGACAGAGCCACACCCGGCGGCCGCAGACAGTAGCGCGCCAACTCGTCCCGCAACGGCTCCAGCACGCCGTCCAACCCCGCCGCCCACCCGCCGACGACGACCAGCTCGGGGTCGAGCGCCAGGACGAGCGCGGCCACGTCGTGGACGAGCCGCTGGATGAACCGGTCGACGGCCGCACGGGCCCGCTCGTCGCCCTCGCGCGCACGGCGGAACACCTGGGCGACGGCCACCTCGTCGAGCGGGTGCAGCGGCTCGCCCGTGGTCGACAGCAGCGCCTCGGGGGTCGCCTCCCGGCCCAGCAGATGCAGCGCGCCGATCTCCCCGGCCGCCCCGCCGTACCCCCGGTGCAGCCGCCCGCCGATCAGCGAACCGGCGCCGGGACTCAACCCGGCGAGGACGAACACAACATCGTCGGAGTCGATCGCGGCACCTTTCCAGTGCTCGGCGACGGCCGCCGCGTTGGCGTCGTTCTCGACCAGGACAGGGCACTTGAAGGACCGGCTGAGCCGTTCACCGAGCGGCAGCCCGGTCCACTCGGGCAGCGCGGTGCACAGCCGTACGACCCCGTCGGCCTCGACTATCCCGGGCGTGGCCACGCCCACGGCCCGCAGCGAGTCGCGGGCCACCCCGGCCCGGCGCAGCAGCTCGGCGACCGCCGACCGCAGCCGCTCCAGCCGCTCGTCCGCGGGCGCGGCCTCGTCGACGTCCTTCGAGATCGACCCCAGAAGCCGCCCGTCGAGGTCGGACAGCAGCGCGGCGACGCGATGGGAGCCGATCTCAAGACCCAGCAGATGCCCGGCCTCCGCCCGGAACCGGAACCGCCGCGCGGGCCGTCCCTGCCGCCGGGCGACGCTCTCGTCGGCGGCCTTCTCGACGACGAGCCCGCCGTCCATGAGCCCTTCGACGACGCCCTCGACGGTCGGCCGGGACAGCCCGGTGACCCGGGTGATCTCGGTCAGCGTCGCGCAGTCCGTGGCACGCAGCGCGTGCAGCACCACCGCGGAGTTGATCCTTCGCAGCAGCGAGGGATCCCCGCCGGTCAGCTGCCCCAACGTACGTCCTCCCAGCTAAGCCGACCTGGTGAAGGCGGGTGTGCGACCGCGCTCCGAAAGGGGCGCGGGGCTGTGTCCATTTGCGGCTCCGCCGCGTGGGCGCGACGAGCCCCACCGGCCCGTGGGTTCATCATTGCGCGTCCAGCGGAGCGTTCGTGCAGGTGTGGGGCGGATCGTACTCGGCGCGGAGCACCCGGGCGAGAGCCGGACGTCCCCGACCTGTCCGACGGGCCGGGATCATCCGGGCGCAACGAACCCGGACTCGTACGCCACGATCACCGCCTGGGTACGATCCCGGGCCCCCAACTTCGCCAGCACGGCGCTGACGTGCGACTTCACGGTCTCGGTCCCGACGACCAGCCGAGCGGCGATCTCCGCGTTGGACAGCCCCCGCGCCATCAGCCGCAGCACCTCCGCCTCCCGCTCGGTCAGCCGCGCCCGCTCCAGAACGGCCCGGGCAACCCGATTCCCACCCCCGTCCCCGTACTCGGCAGCCAATCGCCGCACAGAGGCCGGGAACAACAGCGACTCCCCTTCCGCGACCAGCCGCACCGCGTGCACGATCTCGGCCGGCCGGGCCCGCTTGAGCAGAAACCCGTCGGCACCGGCCCGCAGCGCCTCGTACACGTACTCGTCGTTCTCGAACGTCGTGATCACCAGGATCTTCGGCGGCTCCGCCACCGTCCGCAGCACCGCGCGCGTGGCCTCGATCCCGTCCATCAACGGCATCCGCACATCCATGGCGACCACATCGGGCCGCAACCGCCTGACCAACGGGATGACGGCGGCCCCGTCGGCCGCCTCCCCGACGACCTCGATATCGGGCTGAGCCTCCAACACGGCCCGCAGACCGGCACGTACGAGGGGCTCGTCGTCGACGAGGAGCACGGTTACGGGCATCCGGTCAGCGTAGATCAACCCGCTGGCGTGCTCCCGTCCTCACCCGGCCTTCTCCGACCGGCAGTTCGACGCGCACCCGCCACTCGCCGACGTCTTCCTCCACGCCGGTCAACGCCCGCCCTCCGAGCAGCGCGGCCCGTTCCCGTATCCCGCGCAGGCCGCTGCCGCCCAGGCCGGAGCTGGGTATCGGGGCGGCGAGCGGATTGCGGACGTCGAGGACCAACACGCCGTCCACGAACGTCACCCGAACCCGCACCGGGACCGCCCCCGCGTGCCGCAGCACGTTGGTGAGCGACTCCTGGAGGATCCGGTACCCCTCCCGGGAAACGGGCCCCGGCAGATCGCAGAGCGGGCCGATCAGCTCGGCGTCGACCTTCGCCCCGGAGGCCCGCGCGGACTCCAGGAGACGGTCGGCCTCGGTCAGGGCGGGCCGACTGCTCGCGGGGCGCTCCGACTCGCGCAGCACACCCAGCACCCGCTCCAGATCGACCAGGGCGGCCCGCCCAGTCTCCTCGATGGCACCCAGAGCACGGTCGGTGAACTCCGGATCACTCGCCGCCCGCGCAGCACCGGCCTGGACAACCGCCACGGTGAGCGCGTGCCCTATGGAGTCGTGCAGCTCGCGCGCGATACGGCTGCGCTCCAGAAGTTGCTCGGTTCGCTCCTCCAGCGCGGCGAGCCGCTCGGACGGCGAAGGACCCAGCAGGCTGCGTGCAGCAGCGGTGATCAACTCACCAAGGCCCACCACGACGCCGTAGAAGGCGAGCAGGGGCAGCGGCGCGAGCACGGCGTACACCCACGGCGGTTGCGACACAGGCAGGAACGGGTTGTCGTCGGAGAAGTACCCGGTCGCGGCCCGGACCAGATCGACGGAGGTCAGCGGCAGCCAGACACAGGCCCCCATCGCCACCGCCCCCAGAGCCATCCGCACCTCCAGCCACAGCACGGTCCGCAGCCGGTCCCGCCAACTGGCCGACGGCGCAACGGAGATAACCGACTCCGAGACCGCCTCACCCGGCGTCAGCAGCAGCCGCGCCTGCACCCCCTCACCCAGCCGCACGCCCGGAATCAGCCCGACGACCAGCAGAACGGCGGCGGGCACCCACGGAGTCGACATATCAATGAACATCCACACGCTCACGACGAGCATCGGCACCCACAGGTGCAGCAAGCGCGTGTACGTCGTCCCCCGTAACAACGGGCGCAGAAATCGGGCCATGCCGACATCGTGACAGCCACCACTGACAACGGACCTCCCCCGCCCGGGGGAGACGCTCTCCCCGGCCGGGGGAGGCCCCGCCACCCCTTGCCCAGCCAGGCTGCTGCCATGACCAGCATCGACGTCCACGACCTCACCAAGGAGTACGGCACCGCACGAGCCGTCGACCACCTCACCTTCAGCGTCGAGCCCGGCCGCGTCACCGGTTTCCTCGGCCCCAACGGCGCCGGGAAATCCACCACCCTGCGCCTCGTCCTCGGCCTCGACCGGCCGACCCACGGCACCGCCACCGTCGGGGGCCGGGCCTACGCCACCCTCGACAACCCCCTCCGCAAGGTCGGCGCCCTCCTCGACGCCCAGGCCGCCCACGGCTCCCGCACGGCCCGCGATCACCTTCGGGCGCTCGCCGTGAGCAACCGCATCCGGGACCGCCGGGTGGACGAGGTGCTGGCGGAGACGGGCCTCGCCTCGGTCGCGAGGCGCAGGGTGAGGACGTACTCCCTCGGCATGCGACAGCGGCTCGGCATCGCGGCGGCGCTGCTCGGCGACCCCGAGGTGGTGATGCTCGACGAGCCGTCGAACGGCCTCGACCCCGAAGGCATCGTCTGGATCCGCGAGTTGCTGCGCAGACTGGCCAAGGAGGGCCGTACGGTCCTGGTCTCGTCCCACCTCATGAACGAGACCGCGTCCTTCGCCGACCACCTCGCCGTCCTCGGCAGAGGACGCCTGCTGGCGGACACCCCGATGCGCGAGTTCATCGAGGCACGCGTACGCCCGCGCGTGCGGGTGCGCACCACGGACGGCACCGCCCTCGGCCACCTGCTCGCCCAGCACGGCTACGAGGCCGCCGCGCACGACGACGGCGACAACGGCCACTGGACCGTGGAGCACGCGCGCGTGGACGACATCGGCCGACTCGCCTGGGCCGCGGGCCTGACCGTCCTCGAACTGACGGCGGACGAGGGCACGTTGGAGCAGGCCTACCTGGACCTGACGGCCTCGGCGACGGAGTTCACCGCCACCCCCGCCCAGCAGCCCCAGGAGGCCTGAGCATGTCCTTCGTACCCGTACTCCACGCCGAGTTGATCAAGATCCGTAGCCTGCGGTCGCTGCTCTGGGCGCTGTGCGCGGTCGTTCTGGCGACCGGCCTGTTCTCGGCGCTGGCAGGCCTCGATTCTGGCGCCGGTGCCGGTGAGGAGGACTTCGACCCGTTGTTCTCGGCGTTCTTCGGCGTCAGCTTCGGGCAGATCGCGGCGGTGGCGTTCGGCGCCACGGCGGTGTCGTCCGAGTTCCAGGGCGGCGGCCTGCGCGTCACGCTGGCGGCGGTGCCGCGCCGGGGCCGCTGGTTCGCGGCCAAGATGGTGGCAATCGCCGTACCCGTCCTGGCCGTTGGCCTGATCGCCGGGGGAGTGAGCCTGGCCGTCGGCAAGACGGTGCTCGGCGCCGACGCAAGCAGCCTGACCTGGACCGAAGGGCTCCGTGGCGTGATCGGCTGCGGTCTCTACCTTGCCCTGATGGCCCTGCTCGCGGCCGGCCTGACCGCCCTGCTGCGCAGCGGAGTCGCCACGCTGAGCATCCTGATCCCGTTCCTGCTGATCGTCTCGTTCGTGGTCGGCGGGGTGTCGGGGACCATCGCCGACTTCCTGCCCGACAAGGCGGGCCAGGTGGTCTTCCACGGCACCTGGGACGGCGCACTGGGCCCCTGGACCGGGCTGGCGGTGACGGCGCTGTGGGCGGCCGGAGCGCTGCTGGCGGGAGCGTGGAGCGTACGACAAAGGGACGCGTGACGACCGTACGCGGCCTAGGAAGCCGCCTCCCGCAGCCGCCCGAACTCCTCGGCCATGGTCGCCGCTGTCCAATGGGCGTTCAGGCCACTCGGGTTGGGCAACGCCCACACGCGCGTGTCGCCGATCAACCGCTCCTGCGGGCCCACCTGGGCCTTGCGGTCGTCGAACGCGGCCCGGTACGCGGTCACGCCCACCACGGCCAGCCAGCGTGGCCGCAGCCGCGTCACCTTCGCGGCCAGCAGGCGCCCGCCCTCGCGATATTCCTCGGCGGACAGTTCGTCGGCCCGTGCGGTCGCTCGTGCGACGACGTTCGTGATGCCGAGGCCGTAGGAGAGCAACTCGCCCTGCTCGGCGGGCTTCAGCAGCCTCGGGGTGAATCCGGAGAGACGGAGGACGGGCCAGAAGCGGTTGCCCGGGCGGGCGAAATGGTGACCGGTCGCCGCCGTCATCAGGCCGGGGTTGATGCCGCAAAACAGGACGTGGAGGCCGTCCGCGGTCACGTCCGGTACGAGGCGGTCGCGGGCGGCCTCCAGTTCGGCCTGGGTGAAGCGGGGCGAGCTGGTCAGAGGATCGCTCCCGGGGTGTAGGCCGCGGCCTCCGGGTGCTGCTTGGCGATCTCCTCGATCCGGGCAACGACCGCGGCGACCTGGTCGGCGGCGGCGCCCGTGAACGACAGCTTGTCGGCCATCAGGGCGTCGAGCTGGGCGCGGTCCAGGGGGATGCGCTCGTCGGCGGCGAGCTTGTCGAGGAGTTCGTTGCGCTCGGCGCCCTGCTCACGCATGGCCAGCGCGGAGGCGACGGCGTTCTCCTTGATGGCCTCGTGCGCGACCTCGCGGCCGACGCCCGCGCGCACCGCGCCCATCAGCACCTTGGTGGTGGCGAGGAAGGGCAGGTAGCGGTCCAGTTCGCGCGCGACGACGGCCGGGAAGGCGCCGAACTCGTCGAGGACCGTCAGGAAGGTCTCCAGCAGCCCGTCGAGGGCGAAGAACGCGTCGGGGAGGGCCACCCGGCGCACCACCGAGCAGGACACGTCGCCCTCGTTCCACTGGTCGCCCGCCAGCTCGCCCGTCATCGAGGCGTAGCCGCGCAGGATCACCATGAGGCCGTTGACGCGCTCGCAGGAACGCGTGTTCATCTTGTGCGGCATAGCCGAGGAGCCGACCTGGCCGGGCTTGAAGCCCTCGGTCACCAGCTCGTGCCCGGCCATCAGCCGGATCGTCTTGGCGGTGGAGGATGGTGCGGCGGCCAGCTGTACGAGGGCGGTGACGACCTCGTAGTCCAGCGAGCGCGGGTACACCTGGCCGACGGAGGTGAAGGCGGTGGAGAAGCCCAGGTGGCCGGCGATCCGCTGCTCCAGCTCGGCGAGCTTTGTGGCGTCGCCGCCGAGCAGGTCGAGCATGTCCTGGGCGGTGCCCACGGGACCCTTGATACCGCGCAGCGGGTAGCGGCCCAGCAGCTCCTCGACCCGGGCGTACGCGACGAGCAACTCGTCTGCGGCGGTCGCGAAGCGCTTGCCGAGGGTGGTGGCCTGTGCGGCCACGTTGTGCGAGCGGCCGGCCATGACCAGCTCGGCGTACTCCCCGGCGAGCTTCCCGAGCCGTGCCAGCACGGCCACCGTACGGTCGCGCATCAGCTCCAGCGAGAGCCGGATCTGGAGCTGCTCCACGTTCTCGGTGAGGTCGCGGGAGGTCATGCCCTTGTGGACGTGCTCGTGCCCGGCGAGGTCGTTGAACTCCTCGATCCGCGCCTTCACGTCGTGCCGGGTGACCTTTTCGCGCTCGGCGATGGAGGCCAGGTCGACGGTGTCGAGGACGCGCTCGTAGTCGGCGAGGGCGGCGTCGGGCACCTCGATCCCGAGGTCCTTCTGGGCCCGCAGTACGGCGAGCCAGAGCTGCCGCTCCAGCCTCACCTTCTGCTCGGGGGACCAGAGCGTGGCCAGCTCGGTGGAGGCGTAGCGTCCGGCGAGGACGTTCGGGATGCGGGGCTTTGCGGGTGCGGCGGTCACGTGTAGGGATTCTACTGGCGCTTTGCGCAGGCCAGCGACAGAGGGTTTTCGCCCCCGCCGCCCCTACCCATTCCCATCCCTTGGGGGCTGCCGCCCCCAAACCCCCGCTACGGCCCTGAACGGGCCTTGTCCTCAAACGCCGGACGGGCTGAAATGTCTGGGCCTGGGCTGAAAGATCAAGCGTCGGCCGGCACCCCCAGCCTGTCCGGCGTTTGAGGACGAGCGCGTTCAGCGCGATACGGGGGTTCGGGGGCGGAGCCCC
>NZ_JBSFDA010000177.1:0-20686 GCF_053593675.1 Streptomyces sp. NPDC002156
GCCCGGCGGCCCCGCGACACGGCCGCCCGGCCGTCACGCGGGGGGCGGGCGGGCCGGGGGGGGGGGGGGGGGGCCGGCCCCCCCCCCCCGAGAGGCCAACCTCAACCCGCCTCGCCCTCCTCAGCAGGCACCGTCGACGCTCCCGCCGATTGAAGGTCCGCGTCCAGCGCGGACAAGTCCGCGTTCAGCGCCGCCATCAGCTCCTCCATCTGCTGCAGCAGCCCCTTCGGCTGTGTGGGCCCCGCCTGCTGCGGCACGACTTCTTCGGACAATGACGGCCTCCTCGGCCCCTGGCCCCCGAAGGAGCCGACGCGGGTGCGCCCCGGAAACGGGCGAGCCGACAATCGAACTGGCTGCCCGGCAGGTACCGGTGCGGGCGCCGGTCGGGCCGGCTCCGCCCGAGCCAACGATCATCGCTGGGGTGGGTCACTGGCACGGAGCCGCACCTCACGCGCGGTTGACGCTTTTTCACCCGACCGGGGAGGCGTGTGGCAGGGGAGACCGGTGGGATTGACCGGTGTTCGACCGTGCAGGATAGAAGCATGGATCTCCGCATCTTCACCGAACCCCAGCAAGGCGCGACCTACGACACCCTGCTCACCGTGGCGAAGGCTACGGAGGACCTCGGTTTCGACGCCTTTTTCCGCTCCGACCACTACCTCCACATGGGCGACGTGGACGGCCTCCCCGGCCCCACCGACGCCTGGATCACCCTCGCCGGACTCGCCCGTGAGACCAAGCGCATCCGCCTCGGCACCCTGATGACGGCAGCCACCTTCCGCCTCCCCGGCGTCCTCGCGATCCAGGTCGCGCAGGTCGACCAGATGTCCGGCGGCCGGGTCGAACTCGGCCTGGGCGCGGGCTGGTTCGAGCAGGAGCACAAGGCGTACGGCATCCCCTTCCCGCAGGAGAAGTTCGCGCGTCTCGAAGAGCAGCTGGCGATCGTCACCGGCCTGTGGGGCACCAAAACCGGCGAAACGTTCAGCCATCACGGCACGCACTACGACCTCACCGACTCGCCGGCCCTGCCCAAGCCCGCGCAGGACAGGATCCCCGTACTCATCGGCGGCCACGGCGCGACCCGTACCCCGAGGCTGACCGCGCAGTACGCCGACGAGTTCAACATGCCGTTCGCCTCGATCGAGGACAGCGAGCGCCAGTTCGGCCGGGTGCGCGCGGCGGCCGAGCAGGCGGGCCGCAAGGCCGACGAACTGACGTACTCGAACGCGCTCGTGGTCTGCGTCGGCAAGGACGACCAGGAGCTGGCCCGTCGCGCCGCCGCGATCGGCCGCGAGGTCGACGAGCTGAAGACCAACGGCCTGGCGGGCTCTCCGGCCGAGGTCGTGGACCGGATCGGCCGGTTCGCGGAGATCGGCTCCCAGCGCATCTACCTCCAGATCCTCGACCTCGACGACCTGGACCACCTGGAGCTGATCTCCTCGCAGGTGCAGTCGCAGCTGTCGTAACGCTTCGGCGCATGGCCGGTGCGTGCCTTCGTACGCGCCGGCCGTACCGCGCACCCCGTACGCACCGGCCACGCTACGAACCGGCCGTCACCGCCGGCAGCCCCGGCCCCGCGCACCGCACATCCCCCGCCGGCACCCGCCCGCCGACCAGATACGCGACGGCCGTCGAGTCCACGCACGCGTTGCCCCGGCTCGCGAACACGCCGTGGGAGTAGTCGTCGTCGAGGGTGACCAGGCGGGAGCCGGGCAGCAGTCGGCGCAGTTCGCGGGCGCCCTCGATCGGGGTCACCGGGTCGTGGGCGGAGGCGATCAGCAGGACGGGTGGGGCGGCGGGGCTGCCCAGGGCCGTACGGCGGGTGGGCCGGTGGTGCCAGAAGGCGCAGGCCGATGCCTCCATGCCGGTCAGCACCGGCTGGGGGTCGAGGCTGCGGGTGCGGCGGAGGTCGGCCAGGATCCGGCCGGGCGTCGGACCGGGTCCGTCGGCGCACTTCACCGTCCGGTTCGCCGCCTCGAAAGTGCGTGAGTCCGGCGAGCCGAGGGCGGTCACGGGCCGCAGCGTGCCCGGCGTGCCGTCCCGCAGATACGTACGCAGTCCGTCGGCCAGGCCCGCCCAGCGTTCGGTGCGGCCGAGGGTGCGGTAGACGGCCCGGTCGAAGGCCGCCGCCCCGAAGCCGTCCACGGGCCGTTCGCGGAGACCGTCGCGCACCCGCAGATACGCGTCGCGCACGGCCTCGATGTCGTCGCCGAGGCCGAAGCGGTCCGGGTGCTGTGCGGTCCAGCCGAAGAAGGTGTCGCGCTGGCGCAGCAGCGCCCGGCTCTGGATGACGTCGAAGTCGTACCAGTCCCACGGCCCGACGACACTGTCCAGCACCATCTTCCCTACCCGGTAAGGGAATTGGGCCGCGTAGGCGGCGCCCAGATAACTCCCGTACGAGACACCGAGGAAGCTCGTCCGGTGCTCGCCGAGGGCGGCACGGATCGCGTCCATGTCCCGCGCCGTCTGCTCCGTGGAGAGGTACGGGAGCGCCTCGTCGCCTACGCCCGTCGCGCAGTCGTCCGCGAGGGCGCGCAGCGCGCGGAGGTACGCCGACTCGGCGCGGGGGCCCACGGGTACGGGGTCCGCGCCCGGTCGGTCACCGTCGAACAGGCCGCCCATCGCACCGCAGCCGACGGGTGAACTCAGGCCGGTGCCACGGGGATCGAAGCCGATCACGTCATACGCCCGCCGCACACTCTCCGGCAGCTTGGCCCGCTTGGTGACGGCGTACGGCAGCCCGGAACCGCCCGGCCCGCCCGGGTTCACCAGCAGAATGCCGCGCCGCTCGGCGGCCGTACCCGAGGCACGGACCCGGGAGACGGCGATCCGCAGCCGTGGACCGTCCGCCGCCGGGTCGTCCCAGTTCAGGGGTACGTCGAGCAGGCCGCACTCGACGGTCTCGGGAGCCGCCGGTCTCGGTACGGAGTCGGGGCAGCTGCCGAAGCGGAGGGGTGTGGGAGCGGCCTGGGCCGTCGGTGTGGGGAGAAGGGCTGCGGTGGCGGTCAGGAGGGCACACAGCAGGGCCGTACGGCGTGGGAGACGACTCACGGGTCTCGCAATCTCGGTTCGGGTAATGGCCGGGTCATCGGATGACAATGAAAACGATTATCGATAACGTGTCCACGGTCAAGTCCGGAGCCCTCCCTGACGGGGGCGCCTTCGCGCTGCCCCGACGGCGTGACCGCCGGGGTGGAAAGGGGAGTTGTGGCTCATTTGCTGGTGGTCGAGAGCTGGGTCGGATCGATGAGCAGACTGCTGCCACGGGCGATCCGGGAGAGCGGGCACGAGTTCACCTTCCTCACCCGAGACCTGCACCACTACCTGCGCGGCGCGCCCGAGGGGGCCGCACATCCGCTGCTCGGCGCCCGCAACGTGCTCACCGCCGACACCAACGAGCTCGGCGAACTCCTGCCGTACGTCGAGAGGTTGCACCGGGCGCTCGGCTTCGACGGGGTGATCACCTCGTGCGACTACTACCTGCCCACGGTCGCCCGGATCGCCGGGCACCTCGGGCTGCCGGGCTCCGGCCCCGAGGCCGTGGAGAACGCCTGCCGCAAGGACGCCACCCGGCGCGTACTGGCGGACGCCGGGGTGCCCGGGCCGCGCTTCGCCGTGTGCGAGGAGTGGGCCGACATCGTGCGCGAGGCGGCAGGCATCGGCTATCCGCTGGTCGTCAAGCCGGTCGACCTGTGCGCGGGGATGTACGTCCGCCGTGTCGACGACGAGGCCCAACTCGCCGAGGCTTGCCGGGCGTTGAACGCGTTCCCGGTCAACGCGCGGGGACAGCGGCGGCCACCCGTCGTACTCCTCGAAGAGCTGCTCGACGGGCCCGAGGTGAGCGTCGAGACCGTGTCGTACGCGGGCGCGGTCCAGGTGGTCGGGGTGACTGACAAGAGCATCGGCGGAGCGCCCGCTTTCGTCGAGACCGGCCACATGTTCCCGGCCGCGCTCACGGCAGCCGACGCCGAGGCCGCCGAGCAGACCGCACTGGGCGCCTTGAAAGCCCTCGGCCTGGTGGACGGTGTCGTGGCGCACACGGAGATCAAACTGACCTCCGCGGGGCCGCGCGTCGTCGAGGTGAACCCCCGCCCGGCCGGCAACCGCATCACCGAACTCGTCCGCCATGTCACCGGCATCGACCTCGCCGCCGCCTTCGTGGACGTCTCCCTCGGCCAGGCACCCGACCTGCGCCGCACGGACACCGGCCTGCGCAGCGCGGCCATCGGCTTCCTCGTCCCGGAGACGGAGGGCACCTTGGAGACGCTGGAGTCGCTGCCCGACACCGACCAACTCCACTCCCAGGAAGGTGTGTTGGAGGTGCAGATCGCCGAGTCGGGGACCACCGTCAAGGCGGCGGGCAGCAACAACGAATACCTGGGCCATGTCATGGCGGCCGACCCGGACGGCCTCGGCGCGCGTGACCGCGTGGACGTCCTGCTGAATGCGCTGCGGGCCGGGCTGGTGATCCGGTGAACGCCGGACTGCGTACGCCCGCAGCGACTTACGAGGTGACCTACGAGGAACTCGTCGCCCGCGCCCTCGCCGGTGAACTCGGCCCCGATCCGCGTACGGAACGCATCGCCGTGGCCTTCGCCACCCGCCAGGCCGTACGGCACGACGGGCGGGGCAGCGGCTACCGCAACGAGGTGCTCAGCCTGCGGCTCGGCGCCGCCGTCGGGTCGTGCGCCGTCGAACCCGGGGAACTGCCGGACGGCGCCATCGACGACTGCGTCGGCGCGGACGTCGCCCGGCTCCTCCAACACCCCCTGCTCCCCGTGCGCGTGGCCGCCCTCGACGCCTACCTCATGCACCTCACCCCGCACACCCCGGAACATGGCGCCCGGACGGTACCGCTCCCGGCGGGGTCCTCGCTGACGAAGTCGCGGGCCCGGGCGAAGGCCGTCGTGGAGCTGCTCGACCTGCCGGCCGGGGCGACCGTCCTCGTCGTCGGTGTCGTCAACTCCCTGCTGGAGGCGCTGCGTTCACGCGGACTGGGATACGTGCCGTGCGATCTCAAGGGCGGCACGACGGAGTGGGGCGAGCCGGTGGTCACGGATGCCCTCGCCGAGGTGGAGAGCGGGCGCTGCGATGCCGTACTCGCCTCCGGGATGACCCTCGGCAACGGGACGTTCGAGCCGCTGCGGCGACACGCGCTCGCGCACGGACGGCAGTTGGTGATGTTCGCCCAGACCGGCAGCGCGATCCTGCCCCGCTTCCTCGGGCACGGCGTGAGCGCGGTGTGCGCCGAGCCGTACCCCTTCTTCTGGCTCGACGGCGGCCCCGGCACCATCCACTGCTACGGCGGCGGGACCGGTGTCCGATGACCACGACAACGGCAGCTGTACGGTCCGCCCCCGCCGCCCGTCACGAGTTGCTGGCGCTCCTCGGGCGCACCCCGCTGGCCAGGATCACCGCCGAACTCCCGGGCCCGCACCCGGGGTTCTGGGCCAAGCTCGAAGGGCTCGGAGCGGGTGGCATGAAGGCACGCGCCGCTGTCTCCATGCTGCTCGGGGCCCGAGAGCGAGGCGAACTGCGTCCCGGCGCACCGGTGGTGGAGTCCACGTCCGGCACTCTCGGCGTCGGGCTCGCCTTCGCCGGGCAGGCGCTCGGGCACCCTGTCGTGCTGGTCGGCGACAGCGAACTGGAGCCGTCCATGCGGCAGTTGCTGCGCTCGCACGGAGTACGGCTGGAGATCGTCGACCGCCCCGCGGCCCAGGGCGGCTGGCAGGCGGCCCGGCTCACCCGCCTCCGTGAACTGCTCGCCGCGCTGCCCGGCGCCTACTGGCCCGACCAGTACAACAACCCCGACAACATCGCCGGATACGCCTCCCTGGCCGCCGAACTCACCGCCCAGCTCGACCACTTGGACATCCTGGTGTGCAGCGTCGGCACCGGCGGACACAGTGCCGGAATCACCGGCCCCCTGCGCCGACGCTGGCCCGCACTGCGGCTCATCGGGGTCGACGCGACCGGCTCCACCATCTTCGGCCAGCCCGCCAGACCCCGTCTGATGCGCGGCCTCGGCAGCAGCATCCACCCGCGCAACGTCGCCTACTCCGCCTTCGACGAGGTCCACTGGGTCGGCCCCGCGGAAGCCGTCGACAGCTGCCGCAGGCTCGCCCGCGAGAGCTTCGTCAGCGGCGGCTGGAGCACCGGCGCCGTCGCCCGCGTCGCCGCCTGGGCGGCCCGCGTCCACCCCGGCGCCGTCGTCGCGACCGTCTTCCCCGACGGCCCGCACCGCTACCTCGGCACCGTCTACGACGACGACTTCGCCCTCGCCCACGGCCTCGACCCGAGCGCGGCGGCGACCCGCCCGGTCGAGATACCGCACCCCCGCGCCGCCGAGGCGACCGGCTGGGTGCGCTGCACCCGCGTCACCGACCCGCTCTCCCCGCAGGAAAGGAACCAGTGAAGGCCAGCCTGCGCACCGTCCGCCTCGAACTCACCGAGCCACTGCGCATCTCCCGCTCCACCATGGCCGCCCGCGACGCCGTATGGCTCGGCATCGAGCACGAGGGGCTGCGCGGGCACGGCGAGGCGGTGACCAGCGTGTACTACGGCCTCGACGCAGACACCCTCCAACGGCACTTCGGCGGTGTGGAGTTGAGCGGTTACGCGTCCCCCGAGGACGCGCTGGAGGCCCTGCGGGAAGGGAAGTTGGCGGCCGGCGACAACACGCCCGCTGCCGTGACCGCCGCCGTCGAGGCCGCGCTTCTCGACCTCGTCGGCAAGCGCGCCGGGGTGCCCGTGCATCAGCTGCTGGGGGCGTCCGCCGCGCCCGTCGCCGCCACCGCCCGGACGATCGGCATCACTTCGGCGCGGCAGGCCGCCGACGAGGCCCGACGGCTCGCCGCGCGCGGCTTCCGGATCGTCAAGGTCAAAGCGGGGACACCGGACCCGGAGGACGACGTGGAGCGCGTACGCGTCATCCGCGACGCCGCGCCCGACGTACGGCTGCTCCTCGACCCCAACGGGGCCTGGAACACCGCCCAGGCGCGGGAGTTGCTGCCCCGGTTCGCCGAACTCGGCGTCGAGGCCGTGGAACAGCCCGTCGCCCCCGGTGACCCGGAGGCCTTCGGATCGCTGGCCGAGTGGTCGCCGGTGCCGCTCATCGCCGACGAGGACGCGGTGGACCTGGAGGACGCGCGACGCCTCGCCGGGCGCGTGCACGGCATCAACGTCAAGCTCGCCAAGTGCGGCGGGGTGTACGCGGCCCTGCGGATCGCCGGGCTTCTCGCGGGCAGCGGTACGGAGTTGATGCTCGGCTGCCTCACCGCCAGCACCCTCGGCATCGCCCCCGCCGTCCACCTCGCCGACCGCGCCCGCTGGATCGACCTCGACGGGCACCTGCTGCTGGCCCGGGACCCGTGGTCCGGAATCGGCGGCGCCGACGGCGTCGTACGGACAAGTGGCAGACCTGGCCTCGGAGTTGAGGAGATCGGGGCTGAGGAGAGCGGAGCCGGGGAGGTGGCCCGTGAAGACGTGGCGTGAGATGCGGCGCTTCCCGGTCGCCATCCAACTGCTTCTCGTCAACCAGCTCGGCGTCAACACCGGCTTCTACCTCCTCATCCCCTACCTCGCGACCCATCTCGGCGAGGACCTGGGGATGTCGGCGGCGGTCGTCGGCATCGTGCTGGGCGTACGGAACCTCAGCCAGCAGGGCCTGTTCATCATCGGCGGGTCCGCCGCCGACCGGCTCGGCGCGCGCGGGGTGATCATCGCCGGGTGCGGGCTGCGAACGGTCGGGTTCGGGATGTTCGCGCTCGGCGACGGGCTACCGGTACTGCTGGCCGCCTCCGTACTGAGCGGGCTGGCCGGGGCGCTGTTCAACCCGGCCGTACGCGCCTATCTCGCGCAGGAGGCCGGGGACCGGAAGGCGGAGGCGTTCGCGCTGTTCAACGTGTTCGCCACGACGGGTGCGTTGGTCGGGCCTCTCCTCGGCAGCGCACTGCTCCTGGTCGACTTCCGGGCGTCCGCGCTCACGGCGGCAGGAATCTTCGCGGTCCTCACGGTCGCCCAGGCCCTTGTCCTGCCCGCGCGGGAGGTCGAACCCGCGAAGAGCGGGGTCCTCGCCGACTGGCGCGAGGTGGTGGGCAACCGTGCCTTCGTGGCGTTCGCGCTCGCCATGGTCGGCATGTTCACCCTGGAGAACCAGCTCTACCTGCTCCTCCCGGACGGTGCCCGCCGGGCGACCGGCTGGGACGGCGCGGCCGGCCTGGTCTTCGTCGTCGGCACCCTCGCCAACCTCGCCCTCCAGCTCCGGATCACGCGTTCCCTCAAGTCCCGTGGGGTGAGGGCCCGTTGGATCTCGGCCGGGCTGGCACTGATGGGGCTGGCGTTCGTCCCGCCGATGCTGGTGGCGGGGTCAGGGTCAGGGTCGGTGTCGGGGGAAACGTCGTGGCTGGCCGCCGTACCTGTGCTGCTGGGGGCGCTGATCCTCTACCTCGGCGTGATGGTTGCCGGGCCGTTCGTCATGGAGCTGATCCCCGGCTTCGGCCGGCCCGAACTGACGGGCACCTACTTCGGCATCTTCTACGTCGTCTCCGGCATCGCCGCCGCCGTAGGCAACACGGTCGTCGGCTGGGCGATGGACACCGGCGACCGGGGCGACGCGGAGTGGCTCCCGTGGGCGTGCTGCGCGGTGTTCGGCCTGGCGTCGGCGGGCGGCGTGGTCTGGCTGGAGCGGTTGGGGGCGCTGCCGGGGAGCCCGGTGGCTGTGGGGGAGAGGAGCGCGGTGTGAACGGGGCTGGAGGGGTGGGGGCTGTGAACAGCGCTGGCGGCGGGCGGCCTGTGAACAGGGTTGACGGCGAGCACGCTGTGAACCCCCACGCCACGGAACGCACTGTGAACAGCCAAGCCGGAAAAGGGCCTGTGAACAGCCGCAACCTGCTCACCGACAACCCCGAGCTGTACGAGGCCCGCTTCCCCGACCCCGACCGGCTCGCCGGGCGCTGGGCCGAGGACTGTCTGCGTCGGCACGGTGGCGGGTCGCGGGTACTGGACATCGGGTGCGGTACGGGGCGTGACGCCGAGTATCTGCAGCGGGCCGGGCGTACCGTCACCGGGGCCGATCTGTCCGGGGCGATGCTTACGTACGCCCGCGCGACGCATCCGGGACCCGAGTACGTCAGTGCCGATCTCACCCGGTTCGAGCTGGGCGCCGGTGCCTTCGATGCCGTCGTCTGTCTCGACAGCGCGCTGCTGTACTGCCACACCAACGACCAGCTCGACGGGTTCCTCGGCTCCTGTCGACGTGCCCTCGCCCCCGGTGGGCTTCTCGTCGCCGAGATGCGCAACGGGGCCTACTTCCTCGGGCGTACCGATCTGCTCGACACCCCGGCCGTCGGGGGGTTCACCTGGCAGGGCACCGCCTATCGGTCCGTCACCACGCTCACCGTCGACCGGACCGCCCAACTCCTGTGCCGGGTAAGGGACTGGACCGCCGACGACGGTACGGCGCCTGTCCGACAGCGGTCCGCCTGGCGGCTCTTGTTCCCGCTTGAGCTGCGGCACGCACTCACCGCGCACGGCTTCGACGTACTCGAACTGCACGACGGTCCGGGACCGCGTACCGAACCGCCTTGGCAGGAGGGCGAGTTGCCCGGCGACAGCGCAGACGCTGATCGGCTGCACCTCGTCGCACGCCGACGGCACTGACACCCACCACTCCCCGCTCCCCTGACCCCCGAAGGACTCCCATGTACGACTTTCCTGCCCTGCGCCGACGCGGCTTCCTCGCCGCCGTGGGCGGTACCGCCGCGCTCGGTGCGCTCGGCCTCGCGGGCTGCGCCGACTCCACGGACGACACCTCCGACGGCAGCGGCTCCGACAGCGGTACGCCCAGACAGGGTGGGCGGCTGCGCGCGGCCTTCGCCGGTGGGGGCGCCAGCGAGACACTCGACCCGCATCTGGCCAGCCTCTTCGCAGATGCGGCCCGTGCCAAGGCGCTCTACGACAAGCTCGCCGACTACGGCGCCGACCTCTCCGCGCAGCCCCGCCTCGCCGAGAAGTGGGAGGCCAACAAGACCCTGGACCGCTGGCAGGTCACCCTGCGGCAGGCCACCTTCCACAACGGCAAGGCGGTCACCGCCGAGGACGTGCTGTACAGCTACCGACGGATCGCCGACCCCGACCAGACGTTCCGGGCGAAGGCCTCCCTGGAGCCGATCGACCTCGACGCCAGCCGGGCCACGGGCACGCACGGGATCGAGTTCGTGCTGAAGCGGCCGACGGCCGAATTCCCCAACATCCTGGCCGCGTTCGGCGCGTACATCGTGCCCGACGGCGCGACCGGAACCGACTTCGACAAGAAGCCCGTCGGGTCCGGGCCCTTCCGGTTCGTGTCCTTCGCGCCCGGTCGTTCCGCGCTCTTCCGTCGCTACGACGACTACTGGGAGGGCACCCCGCACCTCGACGAGCTCGAGTTCGTCGTCGCCAACGAGGAGTCGGCGCGCGTCAACGCGCTGCTCGGCGGCCAGGTCGAGTACGCCCATGAGCTGAATCCGACCACTGCTCGGGCCCATGAGGGCAAGGGGCAGATCGAGATCGTGCGGCTGCGCAACAGCGCCATGCAGGGCTTCGCGATGAAGACCGACCGCGCGCCCTTCGACGACAAGCGGGTCCGCGAGGCCTTCTTCCTCATCGCCGACCGGCAGGAACTCGTCGACGGCGCGCTGTCCGGCGCGGGTGTCGTCGGGAACGACCTGTTCGGGAAGGGGTACGAGTACTACGCCGCCGATCTTCCGCAGCGCGCCCAGGATCTCGACCGGGCCAAAGCCCTGCTGAAGCAGGCCGGAGCCGAGAACCTCAAGGTCACGCTGGACACCTCCGCCGTCGCCGCCGGTTTCACCGAGGCCGCCGGGATCTTCCGCGACCAGGCGGCAAAGGCGGGCGTCACGATCGACGTCAAGATGGGCAGCAAGGACTCGTACTGGAGTGACATCCTCGACTCCGGCACGATCTGCTGCTACCGCTCCGGCGCCATGCCCATCGAGGCGCACATCTCGCAGCGGCTGCTCACCGACTCCACCACCAACGCGACGAAGTGGCACCACAAGGACTTCGACGCGCTCTACCAGCAGGCCCAGTCGACGAAGGACAAGACCGGGCGGACCGCCGTGTACGGGCGGATGCAGCGCCGGCTGTACGCCGAGGGCGGGTTCCTGGTGTGGGGGTTCGCCGACTGGATCCTCGGAACGGCCAAGAACGTGAAGGGAGTTGAGGAGAAGGCGCCCGCCAACTCGCTCGACTGGGCGCGGTTCGACAAGGTCTGGCTGGCGTGAGCGGACTGCGCTCCTTCGTCGTCCGGCGGCTGCTTCTCGGCGGCGCGCAGACCGTGGCCGTCGTGCTGCTGGTCTTCGCGCTCACCGAGGCGCTGCCGGGCGACGCGGCCGTCGCACTCGCCGGGGACCAGCCCGACCCGGCGCGTATCGAGGCCATCCGCGAGGCCATGCACCTCGACCGGCCCGCGTACGAACGGCTGTTGGACTGGGCGGCGGGGCTGACGCACGGGGATTTCGGCACCTCGCTGACGTCCGGGCGGTCGGTCAGCATGTACATCGAGGACGGCTTCGGGCCGACGTTGCTGCTCGCGACCATCACGGTAACTTTCCTGATTCCGCTGGGAGTCGGGCTCGGTGTACTCGCCGCCCGCTACGAAGGGCGGCTCGTGGACCGGCTCGTCAGCTCCGTCACCCTCGGGGTGTACGCCGTACCGGAGTTCGCCTTCGGGGTGCTCCTGGTGACCGTCTTCGCGCTCCAGTTGGGCTGGCTGCCGCCGACCGCCGTCGGCTACGGCACCGACCTGCTCGGCCACCCCGCCGCCCTGGTCCTGCCCGTCCTGGTCCTGCTGTCCCGCCCGGTGTGCTCCCTGGCCCGGCTCGTGCGCGCCGGCATGGTCGACGCGCTGAACTCGCCGTACGTCGCCCAAGCGCGCCGGTACGGCATCCCGGGCGTCCGCGTCCGGTACGCCCACGCCCTGCCCAACGCCGTCGCCCCGGCGGCGCAGCAACTCGCCCGCACCGTCGACTGGTTGCTGTGCGGGGTCATCGTCGTGGAGGCACTGTTCGTGATCCCGGGACTGGGGACCGTCCTCATGAACGCCGTCGCCGAACGTGATGTACCGGTGGTACAGGGGCTGGCGGTGGTGTTCGGGGTACTGACCGTCCTCCTCAACCTGGGTGCCGATCTCGTCGCCCACCGGTTCGCGCCGAGGGCGGGGGTGGCCGCGTGAGGAGCCGTTCGCGTTTCGTGCTCGGGGCTGCCGTCATCGGCGTACCCCTCGTACTCGCCCTGCTGGGACCGCTGTTCGCGGGTGAACCGGGGCCCCGGGCCGTCTCGTTCACCCTCGGGGACGGGCACTGGCTCGGCACCGACTTCGTGGGCCGGGACGTGTGGCAGCAGGTGCTGCACGGTGGCCGGCCGGTGGTGCTGACCGCGCTCGCGGCGACCGCGCTCGCCTACCTCGTGGCGCTGCCGCTCGGCCTCATCAGCGCGCTCACGCACCGGAGTTGGCTGGAGGAGCTGCTCATGCGGCCCCTGGACGTACTGCTCGCCGTGCCCTCGCTCCTCCTCATCCTGCTCGTGGCCTCGGTGTTCGAGCCGAGCACGGTCGGGCTCGCCCTGCTCGTCGCGCTGGCCAACATCCCCGACGCGGCCCGGATCGTCCGCGCGGCGGCAGCGGAGGCCGCCGCCCGCCCGGCCGTCGAGGCGCTGCGCATGCAGGGCGAGACCTGGTGGCGCATGGCCGTCGGCTATGTCGGCCGCTCCATCCTGCGCACCCTCGCCGCCGACGCGGGCATCCGGCTCACCGGCGTGCTGTACCTGGTGGCCACGGCCGCCTTCCTCGGCGTCGGGGTCGCGCCGGACGCCGCCGACTGGGCCGTCATGGTGGACCGCAACCGCACCGGGCTGTTCGTCCAGCCCTGGGCCGTGGTCGTGCCCGCGCTGCTGATCGTCGCGCTGACGACGGGCAGCAACCTGCTCTTCGACGCGGCGCTGGACCGACGAACCGGCAGCAATCGACCTACTGCTGAGAAGGGACGACAGGCGTGAACGCCCCCGTCAACGCGTCAGCCGACGCACCCGTCGACGCCCCTGCCGCCGAGATCGAGAACCTCCGCGTTGAGATCGACGGCACTCCCCTCGTCGACGGAGTCGACCTCCGTCTCCTGCCCGGCCGGGTGACCGCCCTGGTGGGCGCCTCCGGCAGCGGCAAGACCACCACCGGCCTGGCCCTGCTCGGCGAACACCCGCCCGGCGCCCGGGTGTCGGGCGAGGTACGGGTGTCCGGCGGGGGCCCGGTCGGATACGTCCCCCAACACCCCGCCGCCGTCCTCAACCCGGCCCGCCGGGTGGGAGCCCTCCTCGAAGACATCGCCCGCGAACAGGTACGGGGCCTGCCCCGGGCGACCCGCCGGACGGAGGCCCGCACTCGCGTGCTGCGAGCCCTGGCCGATGCCCAACTGCCCGACGGGGAAGCGCTGTTGCGCCGTTACCCCCACCAGCTCTCCGGCGGCCAGCAGCAACGCGTGGTCCTGGCCCAGGCGCTGCTGCTGGGCGCCCGGGTCGTCGTCGCCGACGAACCCACCACGGGCCAGGACGCGTTGACGAAGAGCCGCATCGTCGACGAGCTGACGGCCGTCGCCGCACAGGGCATCGCCGTGCTCCTGCTCAGCCACGACCTCGACGTGGTCCGCGCACTGGCCGACGAGGTACTGGTGATGCGGGAGGGCCGGGTGGTCGAGTCGGGCCCGACGGAGCGGGTATGGCTCGCGCCGCGTCATGAATGGACCCGTGAACTCCTGGCCCAGCACCCACAGTTGACCGAGACGGACAGCGGCACCGCCGACCCGACCGGCACCCCCGTCCTGCACATCCAGGACCTCACCGCCCGCCACCACCGCACCCAGATCCTCCGCATCCCCGAACTCGCCCTGCACGCCGGTGAATGCCTGGCCGTCGTCGGCCGTTCGGGCAGCGGCAAGACCACCCTCGCCCGCTGCCTGGCAGGCCTCCACCGGAACTATGACGGCCGGGTCACGCTCGACGGCAGCTCCCTCCCACGCAGCCTGCGCGAGCGCGAAAGGGCCCAACTGGCCGCCGTGCAGTACGTGTTCCAGGACGCGCGGGCCGCCTTCGACGAGTACCGGCCCGTCGTGGAGCAGGTCGCGCGTACGGCCGTACGACTGCGCGGCACCGACGCACAGGCCGTCCGGGCGGAGGCCTTGGCCGCTCTCACCGAGCTGGGGCTCACCGAGGAGCAGGCCCACCGTCTCCCGGGCCGGCTCTCCGGCGGCGAACTCCAACGCGCCGCCCTCGCACGGACGTTGCTGGCCCGGCCGCGCGTCCTCATCTGCGACGAGATCACCTCGGGCCTGGACGCGGTCACCCGGCGCGGTCTCCTCGACGTTCTCGCCGGGCTCCGGAGCGAGCGCGGCGACCTGTCCGTCGTACTCATCACGCACGACCTGGACACGGCGGCGCTCGCCGACCGGATCGCCGTACTCGACGCGGGGGAGGTGGTCGAACAGGGGCCGGTGACAAGGGTGTTGAGCGAGCCCGCGCATCCGTTCACGAGACGGCTGCTGGCGGCGACGAACAGGGACACCAGCAACGCCCAGGCGCACTAGCCACCATGAGCCGGCCCCGACTCCCGGAAGATCCGGTCCAGTTGATGCTGGAGAACCGCGACGGCGTCCTCCGCCGACCGCTGGCCCACCAGGACACCGGTCCCGAGTCCCGCAGACAGGGCGAGCAGCATGACCGCCTCTTTGCGTACGTCGATGTCGGGTGCCGTCAGGCCGGCGGCCCGCGCCTGCTGGAGCAGTACCGCGAGACTCTCCTCGGCCGCGTCGGGGCTCTTGAGGAAGGGCTGGGCGGCGAGCGCCTCGTCGGTCATGGCGAGCACGGCGTACGAGGTGTAGACGAGGTGCAGTGCCCGGCTCTCCTCGTCGGTCGGGAGCGCCGCCAGCAGCAGGGCCTCGATCATCGCGCGCGGCCCGGGATCGTCCCCGGCGGCCCGCACCCGGGCGGCGACGCGCTCGCCGAACCCCTCGGCGAGCTGCCGCAAGCCGTAGAGGAGCAGGTTCTCCTTGGTCTCGAAGTAGTACTGCACCAGCCGCAGCGACACCCCCGCCTCCGCCGCCACCTCCCGCATCCCCACGGCGTGCAGCCCGCGCCGCCCCGCCACCCGCACCAGGGCTCGCGCGATCTCGGTGCGTCGTTCGTCATGGTCCACGCGCTTGGGCATCCGGCACTCCGTTGATCGGCGGCTTCTGGGTGATGATACCGCTGTACCATGAGCGTGATACGTTCGTATCACGAAACCGCGCAGCCCCTGCACTCTCCGCACAGCCCCTGGAACCCTTCAGGAGGTGGCCCAGCCGTGCCCAAAGCCACGACCAGCACCCCGGCGACCCGTATCCCGGCCGACGTCGGCCGGTACGTGAACGACGCCCGCCGCGACCGGTACTTCGCGGCCTGCGACGCGCTCTACGCGATGGGCGCGCCCATCGACGAGGAACTGGACGTCGAGACGAGCTTCGGCACCACGCACGTCTACCGCTACGGCCCGGCCCCCTCCGCCACCTCCCGCACCCCGATCGTGCTGGTCCACGGAGCGGGCAGCTGTTCCGCGATGTGGTACCCGAACACCGCTCGGCTCAGCGCCGACCGGCCCGTGTACGCGCTCGACACGCCCGGCGACCCGGGCCGCAGCGTCCAGCGCGAGGCCATCCACCAGCCGGAACGGGCCGCCCAGTGGCTGGACGAGGCGCTCGCCGGGCTCGGTCTCGACCGTGTCCACCTGGTGGGCTCGTCGTACGGCGGCTGGCTCGTCCTGAACCAGGCCCACCGCGCCCCCGGACGCCTCGCCTCCGTGACCCTCCTCGACCCGGGCGGGCTGGAGAAGGTGGGCCTGCGGTTCTTCGTCTGGATCTTCGTGAGCCTCTTCGCGACCGCCGCGCCCAAGGCACTGCGCCCGCGCCTGGCGGCCTGGCTGGAGCAGCCGGTGCTCGTCGTGCCGGAGCTGCGCGCCATGATCCAGGCCTCCGTCCGCGCCTTCCGCATCCGCCGCCCGGCCCCACTCCCGCTCACCGACGCCGAACTGCGCACCATCCGCACCCCGCTCCACCTGGTCCTCGGCAAGCGAAGCCTGCTGCTCCACCCGCGACGGCAACTCGAACGCGTCCCGCGTCTGATCCCGGGCGCCCGCGCCGAAATCGTCCAGAGCACCGGCCACGCCCCGCAGATCGACCAGGCCGAACAGGCCAACGAACGCATACGGGACTTCACGGCCGCGGTGGACGCCGGGGACAGCGAAAATCCCTGAGTGTGTTCTGGGCGTTCGCTGTACGTTGTGGAAACGCGCCGAGGCAGGTCAGAGGCCCCTGAGCACCTTCGGGGGCCATGGCTGCCGAGGCGCGCTCATCCACTGCCGTGGCGGCCCCGCGCCGTCCGGCGGTACAGACGCCGTTTCGAGGTACAACCACCGTGTTCCTGACGATCAGCACCACCGGCACCCCAGAACGCCCCGCGACCGACCTCGGGTATCTGCTGCACAAGCATCCCGACAACGCGCAGATGTTCTCCACCTCCTACGGCACCGCGCACGTCCTCTACCCCGAGGCGTCCGCCGAGCGCTGCACGGCCGCGCTGCTGCTGGAGGTCGACGCGGTGGCGCTGGTCCGGCGCGGCAAGGGCAAGGGACGCGGCGGCGCACCCGACGCGGCACTCGCGCAGTACGTCAACGACCGCCCGTACGCGGCCTCTTCGCTGCTCGCGGTCGCGCTCAGCGCCGTGTTCAGCAGCGCGATGAAGGGCCAGTGCCGGGCGAAGCCCGAACTCCCGGACCAGGCACGCCCGTTGCGCATCGAGGTGCCCGCGGTCCCGGCCCGGGGCGGCGCCGACCTCGTACGGAACCTCTTCCAGCCGCTCGGCTGGACGGTGACGGCCGAACCGGTCGCGCTGGACCCGGAGTTCCCGGAGTGGGGCGACTCGCGGTACGTGCGTCTCGTCCTCGCATCGGAGACGCTGACCCTCGCCGAGGCGCTGCGCCACCTGTACGTCCTGCTGCCGGTCCTCGACGACGCCAAGCACTACTGGGTCGCGCCCGACGAGGTCGACAAGCTGCTGCGGGCCGGTGAGGGCTGGCTGCCCGAGCACCCGGAGCAGAAGCTGATCACCAGCCGCTATCTGTCCCGCCGTTGGTCGCTCACCCGGCAGGCGATGGAACGCCTGGAACTGGTCCGCCTCGCCGAGACCGACGACAGCGAGGTCGAGGAGATCGACAACGCGGTCGAGGAGGAGACGGAGGCGGAGGAGAGGCCCACCCCGCTCGCCGTACAGCGCCGGGACGCGATCATCGCGGCGCTGAGGGCGTCCGGGGCCGCCCGGGTGCTCGATCTCGGCTGCGGGCAGGGCCAGTTGGTGCAGGCGCTGCTCAAGGACACCGCGTTCACCGAGATCGTCGGTGTCGACGTGTCGATGCGCGCGCTCACCATCGCCTCGCGGCGGCTGAAGCTGGACCGGATGGGGGAACGGCAGGCGGCGCGCGTCCAGTTGCTCCAGGGTTCGCTCGCCTACACCGACAAGCGGCTCAAGGGGTACGACGCCGCCGTACTGTGCGAGGTCGTCGAACACCTCGACCTGCCGCGCCTGCCCGCCCTGGAGTACGCGGTGTTCGGCGCGGCCCGCCCCCGCACGGTCCTCGTGACCACGCCGAACGTCGAGTACAACGTCCGCTGGGAGACCCTCCCGGCCGGCCACAGCCGCCACAGCGACCACCGCTTCGAATGGACGCGGGAGGAGTTCCGGGCCTGGGCGGCCACGGTGGCCGAACGGCACGGCTACGAGACGGAGTTCGCGCCTGTCGGGCCGGACGACCCGGAGGTCGGCCCGCCGACACAGATGGCCGTGTTCACGATGAAGACCGAGACCCAGACCGCCAACGAGGAGAAGGAGGCGAACGCAGCATGAGCAGTGTCGAGAACACCGAGAGCATCGAGAGTGTCGAGAATGTCGAGAACAAGGGGCGTGTGCTGCCCGTCACCGACCTCTCCCTCGTGGTGCTGATCGGGGCGTCCGGCTCGGGCAAGTCCACGTTCGCCCGGCGGCACTTCAAGCCGACCGAGGTCATCTCCTCGGACTTCTGCCGAGGCCTGGTCGCCGACGACGAGAACGACCAGAGCGCCAGCGGGGACGCCTTCGACGTCCTGCACTACATCGCGGGCAAGCGACTCGCGGCGGGCCGCCGTACGGTCGTCGACGCGACCAACGTCCAGGAAGGCAGCCGAAAGCAGCTGATCGAGCTGGCGCGGCAGTACGACGTCCTGCCCATCGCCATCGTCCTCGACGTGCCCGACGACGTGTGCGCCGAACGCAACGCCTCCCGCACCGATCGGGCCGACATGCCCCGCCGGGTGATCCACCGCCACATCCGCGAACTCCGCCGCTCCCTGCGCCACTTGGAGCGCGAGGGATTCCGCAAGGTGCACGTCCTGCGTGGCGTGGAGGAGATCGAGAGCGCCGAGATCCGCACGGAGAAGCGCTACAACGACCTGACCCACCTCACCGGCCCCTTCGACATCATCGGCGACATCCACGGCTGCGCTGCCGAACTGGATTCCCTGCTCGGCAAGTTGGGCTACGAGGACGGCGTACACCCGGCCGGCCGTACGGCCGTCTTCGTGGGCGACCTCGTCGACCGCGGCCCGGACAGCCCGGGCGTGCTGCGCCGTGTGATGTCCATGGTCGGCTCGGGCAACGCTCTGTGCGTGCCCGGCAACCACGAGAACAAGTACGGCCGCTTCCTCAAGGGCCGCAAGGTCCAGCACACCCACGGCCTCGCCGAGACCATCGGGCAGATGGAGGGAGAGAGCGACGAATTCCGTTCCCAGGTGCGGGAGTTCATCGACGGACTGGTCAGCCACTACGTCCTCGACGGTGGCCGGCTGGTGGTCTGCCACGCCGGTCTGCCCGAGAAGTACCACGGCCGTACGTCGGGCCGGGTGCGCTCGCACGCGCTGTACGGCGAAACGACCGGCGAGACCGACGAGTTCGGCCTGCCGGTGCGCTACCCGTGGGCGGAGGACTACCGGGGCCGGGCCGCGGTCGTGTACGGTCACACGCCCGTCCCGGAGGCGAGCTGGCTGAACAACACCATCTGCCTCGACACCGGTGCCGTCTTCGGCGGCAAGCTGACCGCGCTGCGCTGGCCGGAGCGGGAACTGGTCGACGTACCGGCGGAGCAGATCTGGTACGAGCCGGTCAGGCCGCTGCGTCCGGAGGCGCCGGGCGGGCACGACGGCCGCCCGCTGGACCTGGCGGACGTCCACGGCCGCCGGGTCGTCGAGACACGCCACGCGGGCCGGATCACGGTCCGTGAGGAGAACGCGGCGGCGGCCCTGGAGGTCATGAGCCGCTTCGCGGTGGACCCGCGGCTGCTGCCGTACCTGCCGCCGACGATGGCTCCGACGGCGACCTCCCAGGTGGAGGGCTACCTGGAGCACCCGGCGGAGGCGTTCGAGCAGTACCGGGCGGACGGGGTCGAGCGGGTCGTGTGCGAGGAGAAGCACATGGGGTCGCGGGCGGTGGTGCTGGTGTGCCGTGACGGGGAGGTGGCTCGGAAGCGGTTCGGTGTGGACGCCGCCGAGGGTCCTATGGGGGCGCTGTACACGCGTACCGGGCGGCCGTTCGTCGACGACCCGGCGGTGACGGAGGAGATCCTCCGCCGGGTGCGGGTGGCGGCCGATGCGGCGGGCCTTTGGGAGGAGCTGGGCACCGACTGGCTGCTGCTGGACGCCGAGTTGATGCCGTGGTCGCTGAAGGCGGGCGGGCTGCTGCGGTCGCAGTACGCGGCGGTGGGCGCCGCGTCGGGGGCGGTGTTCCCGGGTGCGCTGGCTGCCCTGGAGGGTGCGGCTGCGCGAGGCGCCGACGTGGGCGACCTGCTGACCCGCCAGCGCGAACGGGCGTCGGACGCCTCGGCGTTCACGGCCGCCTACCGGCGCTACTGCTGGCCGACGGAGGGGCTGGACGGGGTCCGGCTGGCCCCCTTCCAGGTCCTCGCGACCGAGGGCCGCAGCCTGGCCGGGCTGCCGCACGACGAGCAACTCGCCCTGTTGGACCGGCTGGTGGAGCACGACAGCACGGGGCTGCTGCAGACGATTCGGCGGCTGTACGTCGACACGGGGGACGTGGAGTCGGTTCGGGCAGGCGTGGACTGGTGGCTGGAGATGACCGGGCGGGGTGGTGAGGGCATGGTCGTGAAGCCGCTGGGTGGTGTTGTGCGCGACGGCAAGGGGCGGCTCGTGCAGCCCGGCATCAAGTGCCGGGGGCGGGAGTACCTGCGGATCATCTACGGGCCGGAGTACACGCGGCCCGAGAACCTCGGCCGGCTGCGGGGGCGGTTCCTGAACCACAAGCGGTCGCTTGCGATCAGGGAGTACGCGCTGGGGTTGGAGGCGTTGGACCGGCTGGCGGAGGGGGAGCCGTTGTGGCGGGTTCATGAGGCGGTGTTCGGGGTGCTGGCACTGGAGTCGGAGCCGGTGGACCCGCGACTGTAGGGCTTCTTTCGCCCCCGCCGCCCCTACCCGTTCCCATCCCTGGGGGCTGCGCCCCCAGACCCCCGCTTGTCGGCCTGGACGGCCTCGTCCTCAAACGCCGGACGGGCTGAAAAACCTAGCCG
>NZ_JBSFDA010000178.1:0-20596 GCF_053593675.1 Streptomyces sp. NPDC002156
CGCCGCCGCCGGGGCGAGCCCGGTGTCGAAGATGAACGTACGGGCCGCGTTGACGAGGTGCTCGATCACCGGAGCGGGTCCAAGGACCGCACCCCTCCCCAGGCGGCCGCCGGCTCCGGCACCCCGGGCGGCGACGCCCCACCGCCGGCCGGCAACCCCGGCACCCCGGACGACAGCGCCCCACCGTCGGCGGCCCGAGGCCCCGGCAGCCCGCCGCGCGGTCCGCGGGGGCGCGGCGTCCGGCGGTGGCCGGCCGACAGCGGCGGTGTCGGGACGCAGGCGCCCGGAAGCGGTGGGCTTCGTCGACGTGGGCTGCGGTTCCTGCTGCGGCACCGGCGCGTCGTCGCGCGGCTCGTGCTGTGGTCCCTGCTGGAGACCGCGCAGACCTTCTTCATGGGGTACGCCCTCGCCCGCGCCCTCGACGAGGGGTTCCTGCGCGACCGCACGGACATCGGGCTCGGGTGGCTCGGGGTCGCCGCGCTCTCGGTCGCCGTCGGGGCCTACGGCACCGGACGGGTGTACGAGGCGGTCGCCGCGCTAGTCGAGCCGTTGCGGGACCGGCTCGTGGAGCGGGTCGTGGCGCGCGGGGTGCGGGAGGCGGACGGCGGGGCCCTCTCCGCGCTGACCCAGCAGGTGGAGATCGCCCGGGACACCTTCGCCGGTGTGGTGATGGTGTCCCGGTCCTTCGTCTTCACGGCCGCCGGCGCGCTGATCGGCCTGGGCTCGCTCGCGCCGGCCCTGCTGCTCGTGGTCGCTCCCCCGCTGGTCGTCGGCGTGGGTCTCTTCATGGCGAGCATGCGCCCGCTGGCCCACCGCCAGGAGGCCTTCCTCGTCGCCGACGAACGTCTCGCCGACCGTCTCGGGGACGTCTGCGCGGGACTGCGGGACGTCACCGCGGGAGGTGCGGAGGAGTGGGTGGCGGCGGACGCGGGCACGCGGATCGACGCCGAGCTGTCGGCGGCCCGCTCACTGGCCCGCTGGGGGGTGCCCCGGGTGGCGTCGATCGCCGTCGGCGGACAGCTCCCCGTCGTCCTGCTCCTGCTGACCGCGCCCTGGCTGCTGCGCCACGGCGTCACGCCCGGCGCCCTGGTCGGCGCACTCGCCTACGTCACCCAGTCCCTGCTGCCCGCCCTGCAGAACCTGGTCCATGGCCTGGGCACCAGCGGCTCCCGGCTCGCGGTGGTCCTGCGCCGCCTGGTGCCGCCCGGTCCGGCGGCGGCCGACGGCACCCCACAGGACGCCCGCCCCGTCCCCGCCCCACCGGGGACACCGGCCCTGGCACTCTCCGGCCTCACCTTCGCCTACGGCCCCGCCTGCGCACCCGTCGTCGAGGACCTCACCCTCGGCGTGCCCCGGGGCGCGCACCTCGCCGTCGTCGGCCCCAGCGGCATCGGCAAGTCCACCCTCGTGTCCCTGGCCGCGGGTCTCCTGCGGCCCCAGCGGGGCGCGATCCGGCTGTGCGGGCATCCGGTGCCCGGCGACACCGCCCACGCGCACCGGGTCCTCATCCCGCAGGAGGCGTACGTGTTCAGCGGGACGTTCGCCGAGAACCTCGGCTGGCTGCGGCCGGATCCCGTGCCCGAGTCCGAGCTGCTGGCCGCCGCCGAGGCCGTCGGGCTCGCCCCGCTCCTCGGCCGGCACGGCGGACCCGGGGCCCTGATCGTCCCGGCCGCGCTGTCGGACGGCGAACGGCAGCTGATCGCGCTGACCCGGGCCTTCCTCTCGTACGCCGGTGTGGTGCTCCTCGACGAGGCGACCTGCCATCTGGACCCGGAGGCGGAGGAACGCGCCGAGCGGGCCTTCGCCTCCCGGCCCGGAACCACCCTGGTCGTGGTCGCGCACCGGATCGCCTCGGCGCGCCGGGCGGACCGTGTCCTCGTGATGGACGGCCGGGAGAACGTGTACGGGACGCACGAGGAACTGCTGGAGCGCTCGCCCCTCTACCGCGACCTCGTGGGCAGCTGGTCGGCCGTACCGGGACCGTCAGAGCCAGCCCTCGCCCTGCGAGATACGGATGGCGTCGATGCGGTTGCGGGCCCCGGTCTTGCGGGTGATGGCCGCCATGTAGTTGCGCACGGTGCCGTGGGACAGGTGCAGGCAGCCGGCGATCTCCGCGACGGACGCCCCCTTCGCGGCGAGTGACAGGACGCTCAGCTCCCGCCTGGTGAGCGGGATCTGCGTGGCTCTGAGGAACCCGAGGCCGAGCGAGGCGTCGACGAACCGTTCGCCGGCCGCGACGCTCCGGATGCCGGACACCAGCCGCTCCGGCGACCCCTCCCTGTCCTTGTCGACATAGCCCAGCGCGCCCGCCTCGGCCGCCCGTTTCAGCAGACCGGGTCTGCCGGCGCTGGCGAGCACCAGCAGTCGCGGGGCCGGCCCGGCCGTGGCGCAGGCGCGCAGTTCGCCCAGCGCGGGGATGCCGGAGGTGCCCGAGCTGTCCAGGTCCGCCGCGCAGACATCGGGGCGCATCAGCCTCGCTCTGCCCGGTGCGCCGTGCCAGGAGGTGCCGCACACCCCGAGATCGGGCTCTCTGCGCAGCCACTCCGCCAGGACCGACCGCACCAGACTCGCGTCGTGCACCAGAAGCACCCTGATCACTGCGGCTCCTTCCATCGCGTCTGCCGGTTCACCGGTGTCGCGTGCCCCGATTTCGGGGCTTGCGGCAGCTCAAGGGCGCGCAAAACCGGCCAACAAGGTGCGCGGGAGCGCATGCGTGGCGTTTTCGCGCCGGGACTCGCGCTTCACCGACGGGGGATGAGCCGTGGCGGAGGGGGTAGCGGGGGCGGCGGGACGTTCGCCGTGCGGGACGGGGCGAGTGGGGGGAGCCTTGAGCCGGGAGGGCCCGGTCCGGTGAGGAGGTGGTCCGGGTGGGCGATGCGCAGGTCTCCGGGCGGCCGGGCGGCAGCGGCTCCGCAGCGTTCGGCAGGCCGCTGCTGTCGCTGGCGCTGGCCGGGATGATGGACGACGTCCAGGCCCACGCGGGCGCGGTGTATCTGCTGGCGCCCGGTGAGTCCGTGCTGGAGATGGCCGTCATGGCGGGGCTGCCCCGGGCGTTCGCGGCGCCGTGGGAGCGGGTCGGGCTCGGTTCACCGGTGCCCGTCGCCCAGGCGGCGCGCGAGCGGCGGTTCGTGTGGGTGGGCGGTGAGGAGGACATGGCCCGGCAGTATCCACGGGTCGCCGTCGTGCTGCCCTACCCCTTCGCGCTGGCCGCCCTGCCGGTGGCGACCGACTCGACGGTGTACGGGGCGGTCTTCGTGACCTGGCCCGGTTCGCATCCGCCGGAGGTGTCGGACCGGGAGCGGGAGCGGCTGACCGCGGCCTGCGACCGGCTGGCGCTGCGGCTGGAGCGGGCCGCCGCAGAGCACCGTACGCTGCGGCCCGAGGCGGATCTGCTGGCCGCCTGGTCCGGGACGCCGGTGGCCGACACCCTCGGCTCGGTCGAGGCGGCTCGGATGGTGTCGCGGCTGCCGTACGGGCTGTGCTCGCTCGATCTGCACGGGCGGGTCGGTTTCGTCAACGCCGCCGCCACGGAGTTGCTGGGGATCCCCGCGAGCGGGCTGCTCGGCAGCCGGCTGTGGGGGTCGGTGCCCTGGCTGAACGATCCGGTGTACGAGGACCGCTACCGCGCCGCGCTGTTGAGTCTGCACGTCACCTCGTTCGTGGCGCTGCGCCCGCCCGGCGACTGGTTGTCGTTCCAGCTGTACCCGAGCACGACCGGGCTGAGCGTCCGGATCACCAGGGCGCGGGCGGTGGCCGAGCTGGACCGGGCGGAGCGTCGGCCGGGCGGCCCGTCCAGCCTGGTCACGATCTCGCAGGTGCTGTCCCTGGCGGGGGCGCTCACCGAGGCGGCGGGCGTCCAGGACGTGGTCCAGCTGGTCGCGGACGAGATCATGCCGGCGGTGGGCTGCCAGACCCTGGTGATGCTGGGGTCGCGGGGCGGGCGCATGCAGGTGGTCGGGCATCGGGGATTCGAGGACCCGGAGCTCGTGGAGCGCTTCGACGGACTGCCGCTCACCGAGCAGACCCCGGGCACGCAGGTCCTCACCACGGGTGTGCCCGCCTTCTTCGAGTCGCGGGGGCAGCTGGACCGGCTGTATCCGGCGGTACGGGAGGTGCCCGGGACGATGGCGGCCTGGGCGTATCTCCCGCTGATCGCGTCCGGGCGGCCGGTGGGCACGTGTGTACTGGGGTACGCGGAACAGCACTCGTTCCCGGCCGACGAGCGCGCCGTCCTGACCAGTCTCGGCGGTCTGATCGCCCAGGCCCTGGAGCGGGCTCTGCTGTACGACGCCAAGCACCGGGTCGCGCACGGTCTGCAGGCCGCCCTGCTGCCCAGTTCCCTGCCGTCGCTGCCCGGGTTCGAGGCCGCGGCGCGCTATCTGCCCGCCACCCAGGGCATGGACATCGGCGGCGACTTCTACGACCTGGTGTGCTCGCACGGGCGGGCCTCGGCGGTGATCGGGGACGTCCAGGGGCACAACGTGACGGCGGCCGGCCTGATGGGTCAGCTCCGTACGGCCGTCCGGGCGTACACGACCGTCGGTCAGGCTCCGGAGGAGGTGATGAGCAGCACCAACCGGCTGCTGATCGATCTCGGGACCGAGTTGTTCGCGAGTTGTCTGTATCTGCGGCTCGACCCGGGATCCGGGCGGGCCGTGATGGCCCGTGCGGGGCATCCGCAGCCGCTGCTGAGACGCCCGGACGGTCAGGTACGGGTCCTGGATCTGGCCGGGGGTCCGCTGCTGGGGATCGACGCCTCGGCCTCGTACCCGACGACCGAGGTCGAGCTGCCACCGGGCTCGGTCCTGGCCCTGTACACCGACGGCCTGATCGAGTCCCCGGGCGTCGACATCGACGAGGCACTGGCCGCCCTGGGGCAACGGCTCGCGGAGACCGGCGACCACCCACTGGACGAACTCGCCGACGGGCTGGTCGAGTTCGGCGCGGGGGCGACGGCCCGGGCGGACGACATCGCGCTGCTACTACTGAGAGCACGCCCGAAGAACTGACGGCTCTCCCACCCAGGACGCGTCCGGAGAGGCGACGGCTGCCCTACGGGAGGGGCAAGCACGCAGGTGGGCCCTGGGCCGTGGCACGCCCACCTGTGCCGAGGACGCGTCCGAGGACGTGACAGCCGCCCTGCGGGGGGCCTGCACGCCAGTGCCCCTGGGCCGCCCGGGGTGCAGGGCGAGGCCCGGGACATACGACGCGTACCTGTGCCAAGGGCGTCCGGCGACGTGACAGCCGCCGTGCCGGGCGGCCCTGCGCTGCCGGTCGCCCACGGCCGTCCGGCCGACAGGGCGAGGCCCGGGGCCATGTCACGCACACGTGGGCCGAACAGGGCGCCGCCGCTCCGCCGGAGGCCCCCGCACGCAGAACGGTCCGGCCCTCCCGCCGGAGGGCCGGACCGTTTCACTGGCGGCCGGTACTACTGGTGGTGTGGCCGGTCAGTGGCCTTCGGTCTCCAGACCGGTGCCGTCGTCCACGCCCTCGGTGGCCTGGTCGTCCACGCCGCCGAGTTCGTCACCGCCGACCTCTTCGCCGAGTCCGGCCTCTTCGCCCGCACCGGCTTCCTCACCGGCACCAGCCTCTTCACCGGCGCCGGCTTCCTCGCCCGCACCGGCCTCTTCACCAGCGCCGGCCTCTTCGCCCGCGCCCGCTTCCTCACCGGCACCGGCTTCCTCGCCCGCACCGGCCTCCTCGCCGGCGCCGGCGTCAGCCGCGCCGAGGGTGGCGCCGACGGCCTCAAGGGCCGTGGTGACCGGCTGGAAGAAGGTCTCGCCGCCGACCGTGCAGTCGCCGCTGCCGCCGGAGGTCAGGCCGATCGCGCTGCCGTCCTGGGTGAACAGCGAGCCGCCGCTGTCGCCGGGCTCCGCGCAGACGTTGGTCTGGATGAGGCCGGTGACCGTACCCTCGGGGTAGTTCACGGTGGCGTCGAGACCGGTGACCTCGCCGTCGTTGAGGCCCGTCGTGGAGCCCATCCGGAAGACCTGCTGGCCGACCTCGGCCTCGGCGGCCTGGAGGATGTCGACGGTCTGGCCGCCGCCGACATCGACGGTGCTGTCGGCCACGGTCGCCGGGTCGTCGTACTTCACAAGTGCGAAGTCACCGTCGCCCGGGAAGGTGGCCGCCTCGACCGTGCCGACCGGCGCGCCGCCCTCTTCCTCCGACCACTCGGCCGCGGCGACACCGCAGTGACCGGCGGTCAGGAAGCCGGGCGTGCCGTCGCCGGTCACCACGTTGAAGCCGAGGGAGCAACGGGCGCCGCCACCGAAGATGGCGTCGCCGCCCTCCACGGCGAGGGGCTTGAAGGTGCCCGCGCTCTTCTTGATGGTCGCCATGCCCGCGCCGAGGCTCTGGACGGTCGACTCGATCGTGTCCCAGTTGGCCCCGGTGACCGTGCTGTCGGCGGTGACCTGGATCTTGTTCGTGCGGGGGTCGACGGACCAGGCGGTGCCCGGGATGGTCGCCTCGGCCTTCAGCGTCTGCGCGCCGGCCTTCAGCTCGGCGACGCTGTTCTCGACCTCGCGGACAGCGGCGCCGGCCTTCTGGGCCTGGATGATGACGTTGTTGTTGTCACCCTCGACCTCGACGACGTTGATGATGAGCTGCTGCTTGTCGGCGTCGTAGTAGGAGCCCGCGAAGGCGTCCCCGAGCAGTTCCTCCAGCTGCGAGGCAAGGTCCGAGGCCGCCGTCGCCTTCAGGGTCTTCGGAGCCGCGCCGTCCGCAGCGTCGGTCTGGGACGCCATGGCATTGGGCAGCAGCAGTGCCGCCGCGCCGATCGCCGCGACACTGCCCACCGCTATAGCGGCCTTACGCTTCGGAACTCGCTTGTGACTCAACTTCTTGACCTCCTGCGGGGCGGGGTCTTAGCCGCCGATCGTTCTCGGCGACCGACTGGGGCGCCTGGATGGCTGTAGGTACGGACGGTTCACGTGGGGCGTTCAAACGCGTTTGCCAACTCCCTTTGCGAAACAGCGAATCGGCCATTGCCAGGGCCTGACCGAGAGCCGCCGGGAACAACCACCCATATGCCGATGACGCCCGCCGAAGCAGACAAGATCCATTCCACCGGCTTCGCCCTCCGAGCAGTCGATCCCGGCCTGTCCGCCGAGGAGCCGGGCCGGCACCGCGCACTGCGGCGAAGGCCCTGGTGGGAGCGGTCGTCCGGGGCGGACTCCGGCGGCCGGCGCGGACACCTCGCCGGTGACGCGGTACCGGCCGCACGCAGGGCTTTCGTCCCCCTGACCGCGCCCCGCCGGTCCCCGACATATCCGTGCGCGGTGACCGGATCCGATGTCCGGATCGAGCCGGTCCCCCGTGTCGTCGGTGCTCGCCCGCATCGCGCTTCCCGATCAAGCCGACGCACAGGAAAGGCACAGCGAAACACTTTCCGTAATCGCCTCATGGCTTTGTGTCGGTCAAACCGATACGAATCCCGGCTTCAGGGAATCTGCACATCGAATACTCAGCGAGGTCACCGCATACTCCGGTTCCGCACATCCGCTCGTTACACGCCACGTCTTTGATGGCGGACTGTCCGATTCGGTCGCGCACCCATGACCGGCCCGCGTGCCCGGCCGCAAGGGCCTGGGTGCGCCGAAGCGGTGCGGCATGTGAAGAAGTCGCCGCCAAGCCGTGCACACACCCTCACGGTTTGGGGCCCGTGGGGCTCAAGTGCCCTGGTGAGGCGGTTGGTTGATTGGAAGACGGCTGTGCGGGCGTGCTTTGATCCATCGCATCGCAGGGGCCGAACAGGTTCCGGAAACGAGCCTGACCGGCCCTGTGGTCGCGGCCGTCATCTGTCCCCAGAGGGGGCCGCTCTCCCCCTTGAAACACCCATACGAAGGGAAGTTCCATCATGAACTCCACCCCCCAGGTTGCGACCGCCGAGCTGTCGGACGCCGCTCTCGACGCCGTCTCCGGCGGTCTGTCCCTGAACGCTGTCGGCACCGTCACGGGCCTGGTGGACGGCGTCGCCCCCGGCGTGCTCCCGCTGGTCGGCTCGGTCGTCGACACCGTCGAGGGTGTCTCCGGCCTGAACACCGGTGCGGTCACCAACCTGGTCGCCGGTCTCTGATCGACGCCTTGTGCCGCTGAGTCCCGGAACCGTTTCGCGGTTCCGGGACTCTCGGTTGCCACAAACCCATCTGCCTTTCCCAGGCAAGTCTTCCCTCAGGCAAGTCTTCGTCACGCAGGTGAGGAAAGCCCGTGCAGTTCCGCCAACAGGCCCTCGCCAAGCTCCAGTCGCCCGAAGAGCTGGACCTTCCGGTGCGTTTCGCGCGCCCCCAGGGCTGGCTGGTCCTCTCCGTCACGGTGGTCGTCATGGCCGCCGCGTCCGTGTGGGCGGTCACGGGATCCGTCTCGTCCACGGTGAGCGCGCCCGCCATCCTCACGCACGGGGAGGGCAGTTACGTCCTGCAGAGCCCCGTCTCCGGCCAGATCACCGCGGTGCTCGCCGAGGAGGGCGCCCAGCTGCCCGCCAACTCGCCTGTGCTGAAGGTCCGTACGACCTCCGGCGACACCGTCGTGCGTTCGGTCGCCGCGGGCCGGCTCACCGCGCTCGCCGCCACGATCGGCCAGATCATCGGGACGGGCACGAACATCGCGGCCGTGGAGAAGGTCGCCCGCGCGAGCGATCCCCTGTACGCGACGGTGTACGTCCCGGCCGAGAACGCCGCCACGATTCCCGCGAACGCGGCCGTCGACCTGACCGTCCAGACGGCGCCCACCCAGCAGTACGGGGTGTTGCGCGGCCATGTGAAGTCGGTGGACCGGGCTCCCCAGACGCAGCAGCAGATCGGCGCGTTCCTCGGTGACAGCCAGCTGGGCGAACAGTTCACCAAGAAGGGCCGACCGGTCGCCGTCCTGGTGAAGCTGGACAAGTCGTCGGCCACGAAGAGCGGTTACAAGTGGTCCTCGGCCGACGGGCCGCCGTTCAGGCTCACCTCCATGACCCTGGCCTCGGGTTCGATCCGGCTGGCCGACCAGCGTCCCGTCGATTGGCTGCTGCCGTGAGTGCCGCACAGAACTCCCGGGCCAAGCGCCGCTCGGCCCCGCCCCGGCGCACGGTCCCCAAGGGCAGCGGCAAGTCGGTGCGTACGCCGACCGTGCTCCAGATGGAGGCCGTGGAGTGCGGTGCGGCCTCCCTCGCCATGGTCCTCGGGCACTTCGGTCGGCACATCCCGCTCGAAGAGCTGCGCATCGCCTGCGGTGTCTCCCGGGACGGCTCGCGTGCGAGCAACCTCCTGAAGGCGGCCCGGAGTTACGGTCTGACGGCCAAGGGCATGCAGATGGACACGGCCGCGCTCGCCGAGGTGAACGCGCCCGCGATCCTGTTCTGGGAGTTCAACCACTACGTCGTCTTCGACGGCATGGGCCGCCGCCTCGCCAGGCGCGGGGTGTACATCAACGACCCCGGCAAGGGCCGCCGGTTCGTGCCGATGGAGGACTTCGACTCCAGCTTCACCGGTGTCGTCCTCGTCATGGAGCCGGGCCCCGACTTCGAGCGCGGCGGGCGCAAACCGGGTGTCCTGGGCGCCATGCCGGCCCGGCTGCGCGGTACCTCGGGCACGATGCCCGCCGCGATCCTGGCGAGTCTGCTACTCGTGGCGGTGGGTGCCGCGATGCCCGCGCTCAGCCGCACCTACATCGACACGTTCCTCATCGGCGGCCAGACCTCGATGCTGAACGTGCTGTTCGCGTCGATGGGCGCGTGCGTGGCGCTGACCCTCGTACTCACCTGGCTGCAGCAGGCGAACCTGCTGCACGGCCGCATCATCTCCTCGACCCTGAGCAGCGCCCGCTTCCTGCGCCATCTCCTCCGTCTCCCGGTCACCTTCTTCTCCCAGCGCAGCCCGGCCGACCTGGTGCAGCGGCTCCAGTCGAACGACTCGGTCTCCGAGACCCTGGCCCGCGACCTCTCGGCGGCGGGCGTCGACGCGGTCGTCGTCGTGCTGTACGCGGTGCTCCTCTATACGTACGACCCGCAGTTGACGGCCGTCGGCATCGGTGTCGCGCTGCTGAACATCGTGGCCATGCGGGTGGTGATCCGGCTGCGGGCGACCCGTACGGCCAAACTCCGCGCGGACACGGCCCGGTTGACCAACACCGCTTATTCCGGGCTCCAGTTGATCGAGACGATGAAGGCGACCGGCGGCGAGGAGGGCTACTTCCGCAAGTGGGCCGGGCAGCACGCGACCACGCTGGAGGAGCAGCAGCGGCTCGGGGTGCCGAGCGCCTGGCTGGGCGTGGTCGCGCCGACGCTCGCGACGCTGAACAGCGCGCTGATCCTGTGGATCGGCGGGATGCGGGCGGTCGAGGGCCATATATCCGTGGGTCTGCTGGTCGCCTTCCAGGCCCTGGTCACGCGTTTCACGGCGCCGCTGACCCGCCTGAACGGTGTGGCGGGCCGCATCCAGGACTTCGCGGCGGACGTGGCCCGGCTCAAGGACGTCGAGAACTTCCAGGCGGATCCGCTGTACAACCGGCCGGGCGGCGGTGATTCGACGCGGCGGCTGCACGGCCACGTCGAACTGCAGAACATCACCTTCGGCTACAGCCCCCTCGACAAGCCGCTCCTCTCCGGCTTCGACCTGACCGTCGGTCCGGGTCAGCAGGTGGCGCTCGTGGGCGGCTCGGGCAGCGGCAAGTCGACGGTCTCCAGGCTGATTTCGGGCCTGTACGCGCCCTGGGAGGGCGTGATCCGTATCGACGGGCAGCGCCTGGACGACATTCCGCGCGGCGCGCTCGCGGCCTCGGTCTCCTTCGTCGACCAGGACGTGTTCCTGTTCGAGGGCAGCGTCCGGGACAACGTGGCGCTGTGGGACCCGTCGATCCCGGACGAGTCGGTGGTGGCGGCCCTGGAGGACGCGGCGCTGTACGACGTCGTGACGCGCAGGCCGGGCGGTATCCACAGCCGGGTCGAGCAGGACGGGCGGAACTTCTCCGGCGGACAGCGTCAACGCCTGGAGATCGCGCGGGCGTTGGTGCGCAACCCGAGCATTCTCGTCCTCGACGAGGTGACCAGCGCCCTGGACGCGGAGACCGAGCAGACCGTGATCGACAACCTGCGCAAGCGCGGCTGCGCCTGTGTCGTGATCGCCCACCGGCTCTCCACGGTGCGCGACAGCGACGAGATCGTCGTGCTCCAGCACGGCACGATCGTGGAACGCGGGCGGCACGACGCCCTGGTGGCGGCCGGCGGGGCGTACGCCGAGCTGGTCAGGGAGCGATGAGATGACGACCGTATCCGATGTCTCCGACGTCTCCGGGGGCGATGTCGTCCTGGGCGCGCTCGGGCAGATGGGGACGCGCTACGACCTGTCCGGGCAGACCCGCCTCGACCTCGAAGGCCCGCAGGTGCTGTGGCTGGTCGCGTCCGGCGCGCTCGACCTGTACGCGGTGGACGCCGTGGAGCAGGGCCAGTGGCATCACATCGGCCGCCTTGAGGCGGGCGCGCTGCTGCTCGGCCCGGTCACCGGCCCCGAACACACTCTGGTCGCCCGCCCGGTGCGCGACTGCGTGGTGCACCGCATCAACCTGCGCGAGCTGTACCAGTCGCCGGACACCCAGACCTGGTCGTACGACGAGTACGGCAACGCCCAGTACGTGCCCCCGGCGACCAGCCCGCTGGAGTACGCCCTGGCCCTGGGCGTCGGCCGTGGCATGTCGGTCCTCTTCCAGGCGCCGATGGCCTCGGAGCGGGCCGCCGCGCCGACCGACGACGACGTGTTCTGGATGCAGGTCCCGCCGGGCAGCGTGCAGTACGGGTCGCTGTACGGCGCCGAGGCCGCCGCCGATCTGCTGATGGACCCCGGGGTCTGGCAGAGCATGGTCGACCAGCAGCACCGGCTGCTCACCACCCTCGACCGGTGGATCGAACAGTTGGAGCGCCGCCACGAGACCCGTACGGCGGCCGGTATCAAGGCGGGCGAGGCGGTCCGCGCCCAGGCCGACCGGACCCTGCTGGCGTCGATCGGCAAGCAGTCGGCGAAGCGCACGACCGCCGCCGACGCCGACGCGACGTACGCGGCCTGCAAGCTGGTCGCCGGAGCGGCCGGGATCACACTCGCCGAGCCCGCCCAGAGCGGTACCGAGAGCGACCGGCTCGACCCGGTCGAACGGATCGCGCTCGCCTCCCGTGTCCGCACCCGGGCCGTCCGGCTCGACGGCCGCTGGTGGCACGACAACGTCGGCCCGCTGGTCGGCCACCGGAGTCTGTCGGGCGCGCCGGTCGCGCTGCTGTGGCGGCGCGGCGGCTATGTGGCCGTACAGCCGTCGTCCGGGCGCGAGACACCTGTCGAGAAGGCGAACGCGGCGGAGTTCGAGGAGCGGGCGGTGATGTTCTACCGGCCGCTGCCCGAACGCGGGATGAGCCCGCTGCGGCTGCTCCGGTTCAGCATGGGCGGCAGCCGGGGCGATGTGGTGAACCTGCTGCTGAGCAGCCTGGTGACGATCGCGATCGGCGCACTCGTGCCCGTAGCCACCGGCAAGGTGCTCGGCGAGTTCGTGCCGAAGGCGCAGACCACGCTGATCGTGCAGTTCTGTCTGGCCGTGATGATCAGCAGTGTGGTGGCGGCGGCGTTCATGCTGATGCAGAACCTCACCCTGCTCCGGATGGAGGGCCGCATCGAGGCGACGCTCCAACCGGCGGTCTGGGACCGGCTGTTGCGGCTGCCGACGAAGTTCTTCACCGAGCGCTCGACCGGTGAGCTGGCGAGTGCGGCGATGGGCATCAGCGCGATCCGCAAGCTGCTGGCGGGAGTTGCCCCGGTCGTCACCCAGTCGGTGACCGTCGCGGCGATGAACCTGGGCCTGCTCCTCTGGTACAGCGTCCCGATGGCACTGGCGGCGATCGGCATGCTGGTGGTGATCGCCGCTGTGTTCCTGGGACTTGGCCTCTGGCAGGTCCGCTGGCAGCGACGCCTGATCGTGCTCTCCAACAAGCTGAACAACCAGGCCTTCCAGACCCTGCGCGGACTGCCCAAACTGCGGGTCGCGGCGGCCGAGAACTACGCGTACGCGGCCTGGGCGGGCGAGTTCGCGCGCAGCCGCGAGCTCCAGCAGAAGGTCGGCCGCATCAAGAACCTCACGACGGTCCTGGGCGCGGTCTACCTGCCGGTCTGCACGCTGCTGATGTTCATGCTGCTCGCAGGTCCGGCACGCGGTGAGATGTCGGCGGCGGCCTTCCTCACCTTCAACACCTCGGTGACGATGCTCCTGACCTCGGTCACCCAGCTGACCGGCGCCTTCGTCTCCGGGGTGGCCGCGCTGCCGCTGTACGAGGAGATCAAGCCGGTCCTTGAGGCGACCCCGGAGGTACGTGTCGCGAGCACCCGGCCCGGCGTGCTGACCGGCGCGATCGAGGCCCGCCGCCTCGCCTTCCGCTACGCGGACGACGGCCCGCTCGTCCTGGACGACGTGTCCTTCCAGGTGCGGGCGGGCGAGTTCGTGGCGATCGTCGGCCCCAGCGGCTGCGGCAAGTCGACCCTGCTGCGCCTGCTGATCGGCTTCGACAAACCGGTCTCGGGCAGTGTGCTGTACGACGGCCAGGACCTGGGCGCGCTCGACCAGTCCGCCGTACGACGCCAGTGCGGTGTGGTGCTCCAGCACGCGCAACCGATGACGGGGTCGATCCTGGACGTCATCTGCGGTACGGAGCCCTACACGCCGGAGGAGGCGATGGCCGCCGCCGCGATGGCGGGCCTCGCCGAGGACATCCAGCGGATGCCGATGGGGCTGCACACCATCGTCCAGGGCAGCGGCGCGATCTCGGGCGGCCAGCGACAGCGGCTGATGATCGCGCAGGCGCTGATCCGCAGGCCGCGCATCCTCTTCTTCGACGAGGCGACCAGCGCCCTGGACAACGAGACCCAGCGCATCGTCATCGAGAGCACCCGCGCCCTCAACGCCACCCGGATCGTGATCGCCCACCGTCTGTCGACGGTGCTGGACGCGGACCGGGTGATCGTCATGGAGGACGGCAAGGTCGCCCAACAGGGTCCCCCGGCCCAGTTGTTGGCCGACACGAGCGGGCGGCTGCACGAACTGGTGCGACGGCAGCTGGCGTAGGGGATCGTCAGGGCGTCTCGGGCCCGCCCCGCCACAGTTCCGGAACCCGGCCGTCGGCGCCGTACATCTGCGTGGCCAGTACCCGTACGGCCGCCGCGAAGCGGGACGGGTGGCGCAGGAACTCCATGTGGATGCCGGGGAACTCCGCCCACGGGACGCCGATCCGGCGGGCGATCTCGATCGACGGCAGGGCGTAGTACGTACCCCGGTCGTCCGCGCCGGCTCCCAGGACGATGGGGAACGGGGCCGCGCGCAGGGCCTCCTCGTCGGGGTGGAAGGCGGCGAAGGCGGGCCATTCGCGGCCGAAGAGGTGGTCGGCGTTGCCCAGGAACCGTTTCCACAGGTCGGCGGGCCAGCGGTAGGAGCCCTCGCCGCGTGTCGTCTCGCCGAAGCGGCGGCCCGCCGCCGGGGCGCCGCCCGCCGCGTACAGGTCGGCCAGTTCGGCGAAGAAGCCGCGCCCGGGGTCGCCGTCGGGCAGGACGTTCACGGCGGGCGGTTCATGGGCGATGAGGCCCAGCACGCACTCCGGGTGGAGCGCGGCCAGCGTCAGGCCGATGATCGCGCCGCCGCTGTTGCCGAAGACCAGGGCCCGGCCGCCCGCGAGTCCGCCGACGAGCGCGCGGGCGTCGGCGGCCTGCCGGGCCAGTTCCATCGGGCCGTCACCGCCACCGGTGCTGCGGGAGTTGCCGCGCCGGTCGTAGGTGATCACCGTGAAGGCGTCGGCGAGGCCCTCGGCGATCCCGGAGTAGTAGGCGGCGTCTCCCCCGGCGCCGCTGATCATCAGCAGGGCCGGACCGACCCCGCGCACCTCGTAGTACAGCTCGGCCCCGTCGACCGCCAGCCTGCCGCTGCGCACGTCCGCACATCCTCCCTAGCGATACTTTCCCGTATCGATACTTTGCCGTTTCGATGAATCTGGTCTAGGCTCGGAGCGTCGGGAGTACGAAACCGTTTCGTTTACGTATTCGTAATCCCCGGTCTCCCTTACTCCTCTTTACGAGCGACCTTCCCTGGAGTGTGCTCAGATGTCCCAGTCCCTGACCGAAGGCGCCCCGAAGGGCGTCGCGAACACCACGGAGAAGGGGTCCGCCGCGCCGAACGCGCAGCGGTGGTGGATCCTCGCGATCATCGGAATCGCGCAGCTGATGGTCGTCCTCGACGCCACCATCGTGAACATCGCGCTCCCCTCCGCCCAGGCCGACCTCGGCTTCTCCGACGGCAACCGGCAGTGGATCGTCACCGCGTACGCGCTGGCCTTCGCCTCCCTGCTGCTGCTCGGCGGCCGGATCGCCGACCTCTTCGGCCGCAAGCCCGCCTTCCTCATCGGTGTCGCCGGATTCGCCGGGGCCTCCGTCCTCGGCGGCGCCGCCAACGGCTTCGAGATGCTGGTCATCGCCCGCGCCCTCCAGGGTGTCTTCGGTGCCCTGCTCGCGCCCGCCGCTCTCTCCCTCCTCAACACGACCTTCACCGACGCCCGCGAGAAGGCCCGCGCGTTCAGCGTGTACGGCGCGATCGCGGGAGCCGGCGGCGCGGTGGGCCTGCTGCTCGGCGGTCTGCTGACCGACGCGCTCGACTGGCGCTGGACGCTGTACGTCAACCTGATCTTCGCCGTCGTCGCCTTCGTGGGCGGCTGGATGCTGCTCGGCAACCACCGGGACGCCGCCAACTCCAAGATCGACGTCCCGGGCACCGTACTGGTCGCCGGTGGTCTCTTCTCCGTGGTCTACGGCTTCTCCAACGCCGAGACGCACGACTGGAGTTCACCGCAGACCTGGGGCTTCCTGATCGTCGGCGCACTGCTCCTCGCCGGGTTCGCCTGGTGGCAGACCCGCGCCAAGCACCCGCTGCTGCCGATGCGTGTCCTGCTGGACCGGGACCGGGGGGCGTCGTTCCTCACGGTGCTCGTCTCCGGCGCGGGAATGTTCGGCGTCTTCCTCTTCCTCACCTACTACCTGCAGCTGAACCTCGGCTTCAGCCCCACCAAGACCGGCCTGGCCTTCATGCCGATGATGGCGGCCCTGATGGTCGCGGCCCAGGTGTCCACCACCCGGCTCGTGCCCCGCTTCGGCCCCAAGATCATCATCCCGGCGGGCTTCGCCCTCGGCGCGCTCGGCATGGCCTGGCTGACCGGTATCGGCGTCGGCTCGGACTTCAGCACCGCCGTCCTTCCGCAGCTGCTGGTGATCGGCGTGGGCATGGGCGTCATCATGCCGCCCGCGATGCAGCTGGCCACCAGCGGAATCGGCGCCGAGGACGCGGGCGTGGCGTCCGCGACGGTCAACACCATGCAGCAGGTGGGCGGTTCGATCGGTACGGCGCTGCTGAGCACGCTCGCCGCGAGCGCCGCGACCAACTATCTGTCCGGCCGCAACGCGAGTGACAAGCTGGTCCAGGCCCAGTCGACGATCGAGAGCTACACCACCGCCTTCTGGTGGTCGGCCGGCTTCTTCGCCGCGGGCGCGCTGATCACCTTCCTCCTCTACCGCCCGGGCGTGCCGGCCCAGGACGAGAGCGCCGCCCCGGTCGTCCACATGTGACCCACCCGGGTCGTCCAGGCCGAGGGGCCGCCGTCTTCAGGGAGACGGCGGCCCCTCTCGTCTGTCGCGACGTCCGCCGCGCTGCCATGGTGAAGGCATGCGCAAATCGGCGGCGGCCCTGGGCAGTTCACTCTTCCTCGCACTCGCCCCCGGCACCGTGGCGGTCCTCCTGCCGTGGTGGCTGACGGGGTGGCGGGCGGGCGACTGGTGGCTGCCCGTACGCCTTTCCGGTCTGATCCCGCTCGCGGCGGGCACGGCCGTCCTGCTGTCGGCCTTCGTCCGCTTCGTCGCCGAGGGCCTCGGCACCCCAGCCCCGGTCGCACCCACCGAACATCTGGTCGTCGGCGGCCTCTACCGCTACGTGCGCAACCCGATGTACGTGGCGGTCGTCGCCGCGGTCGCGGGCCAGGCGCTCCTGCTCGCCCGGCCGGTCCTGTTCACGTACGGCGCCTGCGCCGGGCTGCTGATGTGGGCGTTCGCGCGCTGGTACGAGGAGCCCGCGCTGGCCGACCGGTTCGGCACCGAGTACGAGCGTTACCGTCGGTCGGTACCGGGCTGGTGGCCACGCCCGCACCCCCGGCACGGAGACTGAGCGCGCATCACACGGAAACGTCAACCAATACGGCCGTAATTCACCTTGTCGAGTGAACCAGATCTTGTAGGCGGCGCGACAGGGATGGTCACCACTCCGCCGGGGTAGCTACCGAGATCGAATGCGCCCCCTGCAGAGGTGGAGCAGCCATGACGCCGGAAGCCGAAGACCGTATCCCCGGGCCGTCCGAGCGCACGGCCCCGGACTCGTCCGGAGCCCCGCCGCCGACGGCCGGCCCGTATGCCCGTACGTACCCGAGCGGGCCGTTCACCGTGGTCGAGGTCACCGGCGAGATCGACCTGGCGACCTCGGGCTTCCTCGCCGAGCACCTGGACGCCGCGACCTCGCGCCCCGGCCCGGACGTCCTGGTCGACCTCCGGCACGTCGACTTCTTCGACTGCTCGGGCCTGCGCGAACTGTGCCGCGCGGACACCCGGGCCCGCGAACGCGGCGGACGCCTGCGTCTGGTCTCCGACACCCCCCGCCTCCACCGCCTGCTGCGCGCCTCGGGCCTGCTGCACCGCTTCCCGCCCCTCGCCCGGATCCCCGAGCAGGGGCACTCCTAGGTACGTCAAGGGCCGGTCGGCAGCCCCACACCACCGACCGGCCCCGCTGCGAGATCGCGCGGCACCCCGCGACACAGGGATCGCCCTCCCCATCCGCGAGCGTCCTGCGAGGCCCACGGGAGCGCGCGACCCCGGTCCCTAGAACGTGAAGACGGCCGTCCCGTAGGTGCTCTTCACGCACTCGTTCGCGAAAGTCCGCTCATAGGCGACCCGCTGGCCCCGCCACACGCCCTCGACGGTGACGACCACGGGGTCGTACTGCTTGGTGCACTTCACGTCATCTCTCGCCTCAAGGATGCCCAGGTCCCCGCCGACGGCCCGGAGTTCGGCACAGGCCTCGGACGCGGACGGGTGGGTACCCGAGGCCGTCGGCGCACAGGTGAGAGTGACGGCACGCTCGGGGGTGACGGCGGCCGAGGTCTCACCGTGTCCCACGGTGAGCACCAGGGCCGAGGGGGCGTAGAGCCCGGCGGGGGCGGGGGCCGGAGCAGCGACGGCGGCCCCGGTGAGGGGGCCGCAGACGGCGGTGGCCGTCAGGGTCAGAGTCGCTGCCCAGCGCGCGGTGTTCGGCATTGTGTGCATCCTTCCGCTCAGTTCGATGCGAATCGAAGGTCCAACGGTCCGCATGGGTACTCGATCCCAGCCGGTCGGGCCGGATCGGCGAGCGTGAGTCTGCCGAGTCCGGCGCCGAAACTCATCTCGACCCCATGCGTTTCGGTAACCTTGCGTATTGAATCAGTGGCGTGAAGTTACGTGATTCGAACGCCTGAAGCCCGCAACCGGGCGGCTGTTGATCGCCCGGGGCGACCGACTGGCCGGATCCACCAGCCTTTTTAATCGGCCTGAAACATTCCGGTACGGCTGGCGACACGACCGCCGGTTCAACTACCACCTCCATGGCACATCCATCCACAAGAGACTCGAAAGATGGATGAAACGTCCTCTGGTGCGGCCTCCGCCGGTCCCCCTACGGTCGGCAGACCACCCGAGGTCGGCATCCGCCTGCGCCGCACACCCCAGCGGCGACGGCGGTCCTTCCCTCTGCCCGCGCCACAACGCGCTCCACCGCCGATCCCCCGCTGGAGCCTCCCTTGCCCTCGCCGTCCTCACAGCCCCAGTCAGCCCTCTCCCCCGCCGCCGCGCCGCCGGCCCTCACCGAGGTCGAGACGCACGGCGTCGAACGCATCCCCGACGCGGACCGCACCGCGACCCCGCTCGACCTGTTCCGGGTCGCCTTCGGCGGCGCCAACACCTTCTCCACCTCTGTCCTCGGCGCCTTCCCGATCCTGTTCGGCCTCTCCTTCTGGCAGGGCCTCGCGGCCACGCTCCTCGGAGTGGTCGTGGGTGCGCTGATCCTCTGCCCCATGGCGGTCTTCGGCCCGGTCAACGGCACCAACAACGCGGTCTCGTCCTCCGCCCACCTGGGCGTCCACGGCCGCGTGGTGGGCTCCTTCCTCTCCCTCCTCACCGCGATCGCCTTCTTCTCCATCTCGGTGTGGAGTTCCGGCGACGCCCTGGTCGGCGGCGCCCACCGGCTGTTCGGCCTGCCGCGCGGCGATGTGACGTACGGCGTCGCGTACGCGCTCTTCGCGGGTCTGGTGCTGGCGGTGTGCGTGTACGGGTTCCGGTTCATGCTGTTCGTCAACAAGATCGCGGTGCTGTCGGCGACGGTGCTGTTCCTGGCCGGCGCGGTCGCGTTCGCCGGGGACTTCGACCCGTCGTACGCCGGTGTCTTCACGGACTCGGCCGACGCGGCGACGCAGGAGCTGTTCTGGCCGTCCTTCATCGGTGCGGCGCTGATCGTGCTGTCCAACCCGGTGTCGTTCGGCGCGTTCCTCGGGGACTGGTCGCGGTACATCCCGGCGGACACACCGCGCCGCAAGGTGATCGGCGCGGCGTTCCTGTCGCAGATCGCGACCCTGCTGCCGTTCCTGTTCGGCCTGGCGACCGCGAGCATCATCGCCACGAAGGCCCCGGACTACGTCGATCCGGCCGCGCCCGACTTCGTGGGCGGCCTGTTGGCAATCTCGCCCGGCTGGTTCTTCCTGCCGGTGTGCCTGCTGGCGCTGATCGGCGGCATGTCGACAGGCACGACCTCCCTGTACGGGACCGGGCTCGACTTCTCGTCGGTGTTCCCCCGGCTGTCCCGGGTCCGGGCCACCGTGCTGGTCGGTGTGCTGTCGATCGCGTTCATCTTCGTGGGCCGGTTCGGGTTCGACCTCGTCCAGTCGATCTCGACGTTCGCGACGATGATCATCACGTGTACGACGCCGTGGATGGTGGTGATGATCCTGGGCTTCTACACGCGGCGTGGGTGGTACGACCCGGACGCGCTCCAGGTCTTCAACCGGCGTCAGCGGGGCGGTCGTTACTGGTTCGCGCACGGCTGGAACTGGCGGGGTATGACCGCGTGGTGGGTCTCGGCGGTGATCGGCGTGCTGTTCACGAACATCCCGGGGCAGTTCGTCGGGCCGCTGGGGGATCTGGCGAACGGCATCGACATCAGCCTGCCGCTGTCCCTGGCCGTCTCCGCGGTCCTGTTCCTGACGCTGCTGCGGGTGTTCCCTGAACCGCGTGCGGTGTACGGGCCGGAGGGGGCGCGGCTGGCTCGGACGGTGGATGTTGCGGTGCCGCCGGTGAGTGGGCCGGGGGCGGGCGGGGAGGAGTTGCCTGCGGCGCTGGCGGCGGAGCGGGGCTGAGGCTGGGGATTTTTTCGCCCCCGCCGCCCCTACCCGTCCCATCCCTGAGGGCTGCCGCCCCCAGACCCCCGCTGTCGGCCTGAACGGCCTCGTCCTCAAACGCCGGACGGGCTAAAAGATCCAGCCCGT